>NZ_LIRL01000528.1 GCF_001419795.1 Streptomyces niveiscabiei | reverse complement strand
ACCCCCACCCGGGTGACCTCCCCGTCCCACTGTTCGGCCACATGGAGCACGGAAGAATGCTCGACAGCTGACACGATCAGGTGACGCCCGACGCGCCGCCGCCCCCTCAACACACCGGCCATACCCACCTGTACGGCCCGTGTCCCGGACGAGGTGAACCGAACCTCATCCGCCCGACACCCAATGACCTCAGCAGCGGCCTCCCGAGCAGCATCAAGCAGAACCCGGGCTTTACGCCCTTCTCGATACAACTTCCCAGGGTCGGCCCACCCGTCCTCCAAAGAGGCCAACAGGGCCTGACGAGCGACGGGATGAAGAGGAGAACCGGAAGCGGCATCAAAGAAAGGCACCGCCCCACGCTATCGCCGTTAGGGGCGCGGGGAACTGCGCGAACAGCCACAACGGACCCGCAGCCGCCAAACCAGCGAACCACCCGAGTTAGAAGGCACCCCTCCCCGCGAACCCTCGAAGAGCGTCGGCTAGGGTTTGGTCCGCATAAACATCCAAACCCCTGCCCGACGCAGGGCGGCGACCGGCCACCGACCACCGACGGAGTCAGGCCGCAGCCAACCCGCGCGGGCGAGACTCTCGGGAAGGCGCTACGTGAGTCCCAACGGCTCCGACCGCTCGCCGCGGCGCCCGATGCGGCGGAAGCTGCTCCAGGCATTGACCGCGGGCCTGGTCCTGGCGACCGCCACCGGTTGCACATCTAAGGACTTCCCCCGCCTTGGTATGCCCACCCCCACGACGGAAGAGGCTCCGCGGATCCTCTCCCTGTGGCAGGGGTCCTGGGCGGCCGCGCTGGTTACCGGCGTGCTGGTGTGGGGCCTGATCCTGTGGAGTGCTTTCTTCCACCGGCGCAGCCGCACCAAGATCCAGGTACCGGCGCAGACGCGTTACAACATGCCCCTGGAGGCGCTGTACACGGTCGTTCCGATCGTCATCGTCTCGGTCCTGTTCTACTTCACGGCGCGGGACGAGTCGAAGCTCCTCAGCCTGGAGAAGAAGCCGGACGTCACGGTCAACGTGGTCGGGTTCCAGTGGAGCTGGTGCTTCAACTACGTCGAGAACGTCCCCGGTTCCACCGGCGACGCGAAGACCGACGAGAACCTGGACGCGATCCCGGACCGGTTCAAGAAGGACTTCCCCGCGGACGCGGGCGGCGTCTACACCTGCGGTGTCCCCAAGGAGCGGAACCCGCAGACCAACAACCCCGGCCCGACCCTCTGGCTCCCCAAGGGCAAGACGGTCCGCTTCGTCCTGACGTCCCGTGACGTCATCCACTCCTTCTGGGTGGTGCCGTTCCTGATGAAGATGGACGTCGTCCCGGGCCACACCAACGCCTTCCAGGTGACCCCCAACAAGGAGGGCACCTTCCTGGGCAAGTGCGCCGAGCTCTGCGGCGTCGACCACTCCAGGATGCTGTTCAACGTGAAGGTCGTCTCTCCTGAGCGCTACGAGCAGCACCTCAAGGAACTCGTAGAGAAGGGGCAGACCGGTTACGTTCCCGCGGGTATCGAGCAGACCACCCACGAGAAGAACCGGGAGACGACAAACCTGTGAGCATCCTCAACGAACCCCAGGGTGCCGAGGCCGACTCGTACGAGAACGAGCTGCCGGTCCGGCGCAAGCAGCCCGGCAACGTCGTGATCAAGTGGCTCACCACCACTGACCACAAGACGATCGGGACGCTGTACCTCGTCACGTCGTTCGCGTTCTTCTGCATCGGCGGCGTCATGGCGCTGCTGATGCGCGCCGAACTGGCCCGCCCGGGCCTCCAGCTCATGTCCAATGAGCAGTTCAACCAGGCGTTCACGATGCACGGCACGATCATGCTGCTGATGTTCGCGACGCCGCTCTTCGCGGGCTTCGCGAACTGGATCATGCCGCTCCAGATCGGCGCCCCCGACGTCGCCTTCCCGCGGCTGAACATGTTCGCCTACTGGCTGTACCTGTTCGGCTCGCTCATCGCCGTCGGCGGCTTCCTCACCCCGCAGGGCGCGGCCGACTTCGGCTGGTTCGCCTACAGCCCGCTGTCGGACGCGGTCCGCTCGCCGGGCGTCGGCGCCGACATGTGGATCATGGGCCTGGCCTTCTCCGGCTTCGGCACGATCCTCGGCTCGGTCAACTTCATCACCACCATCATCTGCATGCGCGCGCCGGGCATGACCATGTTCCGCATGCCGATCTTCGTGTGGAACGTGCTGCTGACGGCCGTTCTGGTCCTGCTGGCCTTCCCGGTCCTGGCGGCGGCGCTGTTCGCGCTGGAGGCGGATCGAAAGTTCGGAGCGCATGTCTTCGACGCCGCGAACGGCGGTGCGTTGCTCTGGCAACACCTCTTCTGGTTCTTCGGCCATCCAGAGGTGTACATCATCGCGCTACCGTTCTTCGGCATCATCTCCGAGATCATCCCGGTCTTCTCCCGCAAGCCGATGTTCGGCTACATGGGCCTGGTCGGCGCGACCATCGCCATCGCCGGTCTCTCGGTGACGGTGTGGGCGCACCACATGTACGTGACCGGCGGGGTACTGCTGCCGTTCTTCTCGTTCATGACGTTCCTCATCGCGGTCCCGACCGGTGTGAAGTTCTTCAACTGGATCGGCACGATGTGGAAGGGCTCACTGTCCTTCGAGACACCGATGCTGTGGGCCACCGGCTTCCTGATCACCTTCACCTTCGGTGGTCTGACCGGTGTCATCCTCGCCTCGCCGCCGATGGACTTCCACGTCTCCGACTCGTACTTCGTGGTGGCCCACTTCCACTACGTCGTCTTCGGCACCGTCGTCTTCGCGATGTTCGCCGGGTTCCACTTCTGGTGGGCGAAGATGACCGGCAAGATGCTCGACGAGCGGCTCGGCAAGATCACCTTCTGGACGCTGTTCATCGGCTTCCACGGCACGTTCCTCGTCCAGCACTGGCTGGGCGCCGAGGGCATGCCGCGCCGGTACGCCGACTACCTCGCGGCCGACGGCTTCACCGCGCTGAACACGATCTCCACGATCAGCTCGTTCGTCCTCGGTCTGTCGATCCTGCCGTTCCTCTACAACGTGTGGAAGACCGCCAAGTACGGCAAGAAGGTCGAGGTCGACGACCCGTGGGGCTACGGCCGTTCGCTGGAGTGGGCGACCTCCTGCCCGCCGCCGCGGCACAACTTCCTCACCCTGCCGCGGATCCGCAGCGAATCCCCGGCGTTCGACCTGCACCACCCGGAGATCGTCGAGCTCGAACAGCAGCAGCTTGAGCACGCGCACGCCGGGGCCATCGCGGGCGGCAAGGAGGCCGGCAAGTGAAGGTCCAAGGCAAGATGTTCATCTGGCTGAGCGTCTTCGTCCTCGCCATGGCTGTCGTCTATGGCGTGTGGTCGAAGGAGCCGGCCGGTACGACCGCCCTCTTCCTCGCGTTCGGCCTGTGCATCATGGTCGGCTTCTACCTCGGCTTCACGGCCAAGCGGGTCGACACGGGAGCGCAGGACAACAAGGAGGCGGACGTCGCGGACGACGCCGGCGAGCTGGGCTTCTTCAGCCCGCACAGCTGGCAGCCGCTGTCCCTGGCCGCCGGCGGCGCCCTCGCCTTCCTGGGGGTCGCGGTCGGCTGGTGGCTGCTGTACTTCTCGGTGCCGCTGCTCCTCGTCGGACTGTGGGGCTGGGTCTTCGAGTACTACCGCGGTGAGAACCGCACGCAGTAGCACCACCGCTGTGCCGTCGAGGCCGGACACTCCGTCAGGAGCGTCCGGCCTCACGCTTTCGCCGTACGCCGGGTAGCTCGTACGAGTGACTCGGCGCGCAGGGTCGGCGTGCCGTTCCTAGCGTGAAGCCATGACCCACCCGAACCGTACGACGCCCCGCCCCGCCACAGTCGTCCGCTGCGCCCTGATGGTCAGCGCTCTGGTCGCGGGCGCCGCCGCCTGCGGCTCGGGCGGCGGACACCCGCTCGCCTCACGGCCGTACGACGCGACGGGCCAGGTCGTGTTCGCGGGGCTCCCCGGCGACGGGCGCAAGGCCGACCCCGACAAGCCGCTGGAGATCACCGTCAAGGACTCCGAGGGGCCCCTCACGGACGTCACCGCCGTCGACGCGACAGGGCGCTTCGTCGCGGGCGAACTCGCCGCCGACGGGCGCCGGTGGCACTCCACCGAGCCGCTCGCCGCCAACGCGCACTACACGGTCCGCGTGAGCACCGAGGACGACGACGGGGCGCCGGGGCGCCGGGTCTTCACGTTCGACACGGGGGCGCCGGTCTCCAAGAAGCGCCTGGAGGTCACCTTCGGCCCCGACGCCGGTACGTACGGCGTCGGCCAGCCCATCACCGCCACGCTCAGCCGGCCCGTCAAGGACCCCGCGCAGCGCGCCGTCGTCGAACGGGCCCTCAAGGTCGACTCCACGCCCTCCGTGCCGGGCGCCTGGCACTGGGTCGACTCCAAGGAGCTCCACTACCGCCCCAAGGACTACTGGCCCGCCCAGGCCCGCATCCGCGCGCACAGCTTCCTCGACGGCATCAAGATCGGCGACCGCCTCTGGGGCACGAAGACGAAGGACCTGAACCTCAAGATCGGCGACAAGGTGGTGGCTGTCACCGACGCCTCGTCCCACTGGATGACCGTCTACCGGAACGGCGAGGAGATCAACTCCATCCCCGTCACCACCGGCAAGCCGGGCTTCGAGACCCGCAACGGCGTCAAGGTCGTCCTCGGCAAGGAGTACCACGTCCGCATGCGCGGCACGACGGTAGGCATCGCGGCGGGCTCCTCCGAGAACTACGACCTCCCGGTCTACTACGCCACCCGCGTCACCTGGTCCGGCGAGTACGTCCACGCCGCCCCCTGGTCCGTAGGCTCCCAGGGCTCCGCCAACGTCTCCCACGGCTGCACCGGCATGAGCACCGACAACGCCGCCTGGTTCTTCGAGAACATCCGCGAGGGCGACATCGTCAAAGTCATCAACAGCTACGGCGACGACATGGAACCCTTCGGCAACGGCTTCGGCGACTGGAACATCACCTGGAAGAAGTGGCAGCAGGGAAGCGCGTTGACAACGAAGAAGGACGGTCCACAGGGGGACGGGACCCGTCTAACGCCGGAAGCGGTGTAGGTCTTTGTCTTTTAGGGGCGCGGGGAACTGCGCGAGCAACCACACACAACCGTCACTCGCGCACCCCCAGAACCCCCCGCCCCCTTAGGCGCTCTGAAGCCGCCCCTGACGCAGCAACGCGGCCAGCGCGCCCGCGAACTCCACCGGCTCCACCGGAAGCGTCACAGCCCCGTCCGCACGGCTCCACGTGGCCAGCCACGCGTCCTGGGGCCGCCCCATGAGCACCAGCACCGGCGGGCAGTTGAAGACCTCGTCCTTCAACTGACGGCACAACCCCATGCCCCCCATCGGCGCGGCCTCCCCATCGAGGATCACCACGTCGATGCCGCCCTTGTCCAACTCCCGCACCACAGCCGGAGCCGTCGCACACTCCACGAAGCTCACCAACGGAGTGTCAGGCGCGGGCCGGCGGCCGGTCGCCAGCCTCACCTGCTCCCGCGTGTTCGCGTCGTCGCTGTAGACCAGCACCGTGGCGGTCGGCTGCATCGTTCCTCCGTGACTTCGGCGACATTGGCGTCGTACGGAAAGGCCATCCGGCCGGATGCTACTCCCCGATACGCCCCGCTGAACACCACGTCAACACCGGTTCGGCGGGCGGTGACACTCCGAACGGCACCCCCCGGAGTGAGGGCGGGATAAGCGACCGACATAATGTCGGTCGTGGCGACAGCAACGACAGCAGAAACCGGGCACGCGCACCCGTCGGTCAACCGGCCGAACCTCACCAGCGTCGGAACCATCATCTGGTTGGCATCCGAGCTGATGTTCTTCGCGGCCCTCTTCGCGATGTACTTCACCCTCCGATCGGTGACCGGTCCGGATCACTGGAAGGAGATGGCGTCAGCCCTGAACTTCCCGTTCTCGGCGACGAACACGACCATCCTGGTGCTCTCCTCCCTCACCTGCCAGCTCGGCGTCTTCGCCGCGGAGCGCGGTGATGTGAAGAAGCTCCGGGGCTGGTTCATCATCACGTTCGTGATGGGCGCGATCTTCATCGGCGGCCAGATCTACGAGTACACCGAGCTGGTCAAGCACGAGGGCCTCTCGCTCTCCTCGGACCCCTACGGCTCGGTGTTCTACCTGACCACCGGCTTCCACGGTATGCACGTGACGGGCGGTCTGATCGCCTTCCTCTTCGTACTCGGCCGTACCTACGCGGCCAAGAAGTTCACGCACGAACAGGCGACCGCCGCGATCGTCGTGTCCTACTACTGGCACTTCGTCGATGTCGTCTGGATCGGCCTTTTCGCGACGATCTACATGATCAAGTAGCCGGGCCGGATCCCGCCCGCGTTATCGCAACGCACATCCCAGACGCACCGACACCGAAGATCCTGACACCGGGGTAATCCGTGAAAAAGCTCTCCGCACGACGACGCCATCCCATGGCGGCGCTCGTCGTCCTACTCCTCGCGCTGGCGTGCACGGGGGGGCTGTACGCCGTGTTCGCGCCCGCAGACAGGGCGAAGGCTGACGAAACCGCCCAGTCCCTCACCATTGAGGAGGGGAAGAAGCTCTATGCCGTCGGCTGCGCCAGCTGCCACGGCACCGGCGGTCAGGGCTCCTCGGACGGTCCGAGCCTGGTCGGCGTGGGCTCCGCCGCCGTCGACTTCCAGGTCGGCACGGGCCGTATGCCGGCCGCGACCTCCCAGGGCGCCCAGGTGCCCCGCAAGAAGGTCATCTACACGCAGGCGCAGATCGACCAGCTCGCCGCGTACATCTCCTCCCTGGGCGCGGGCCCGACCGTCCCGACCAAGGCGGAGTACGGCCCCGACGGCGCCGACATCGCCAAGGGCGGCGAACTCTTCCGCACCAACTGCGCGCAGTGCCACAACTTCACCGGCAAGGGCGGCGCCCTGACGAAGGGCAAGTTCGCGCCGACGCTGGAGGGTGTGGACCCGAAGCACATCTACGAGGCCATGCAGACCGGCCCGCAGAACATGCCGTCGTTCGGCGACGGGACCCTCTCGCCGCAGAACAAGAAGGACATCATCGCGTACGTGAACGCGGTCAACGGTGACGAGACCGTGAACCCCGGCGGCCTGGAGCTGGGCGGCCTCGGCCCGGTCAGCGAGGGCCTGTTCGCCTGGATCTTCGGCCTCGGCGCGCTCGTCGCGGTCGCCGTCTGGGTCGCCGCTCGGACCGCAAAGGCCAAGAAGTCATGAGTAGCCAAGACATTCCAGAAGAGAACCTGCCGGCAGAGCAGGATCACGCGCACGGCGCGGTAGGCGTCGCGGACGAGCAGCACCCGTTCGCCGACCCCGGTCTCCCGCCCCACGAGCACCGCATCCAGGACATCGACGAGCGGGCCGCCAAGCGCTCCGAGCGCACGGTCGCCCTGCTGTTCACGGTCTCGATGCTGGCCACTGTCGCGTTCATCGCCTCCTACGTGGCGATCCCGCACGACAAGGCGGTGTACGTCTTCCCGATCGGTCACCTCAACGCGCTGAACTTCGCGCTGGGCCTGACCCTCGGCGTCGCGCTGTTCTCCATCGGCGCGGGCGCGGTCCACTGGGCCCGCACCCTGATGTCCGACGTGGAGATCGCCGACGAGCGCCACCCGATCGAGGCGTCCCCCGAGGTCAAGGCCAAGGTCCTGGCCGACTTCAAGCAGGGCGCCAAGGAGTCCGCGCTCGGCCGCCGCAAGCTGATCCGCAACACGATGTTCGGCGCGCTGGCCATGTTCCCGCTCTCCGGCGTCGTCCTGCTGCGCGACCTCGGCCCGCTGCCCGGCACCAAGCTGCGCACCACGCTGTGGGCCAAGGGCAAGCTGCTCGTCAACATGAACACGAACGAGCCGCTGCGCCCCGAGGACGTCGCGGTCGGGTCGCTGACCTTCGCCAAGCCCGAGGGCCTGGAGGAGCACGACCACGAGTTCCAGACGGAGATCGCCAAGGCGGCCCTGATGATCATCCGGATCCAGCCGGAGAACATCAAGGACAAGCGCGAGCTCGAGTGGTCGCACGACGGCATCGTGGCCTACTCGAAGATCTGCACCCACGTCGGTTGCCCGATCTCGCTGTACGAGCAGCAGACGCACCACGCGCTCTGCCCCTGCCACCAGTCCACCTTCGACCTCTCCGACGGCGCCCGGGTGATCTTCGGCCCCGCCGGCCACGCCCTGCCGCAGCTGCGCATCGGCGTCAACGACGAGGGCTACCTTGAAGCGCTCGGCGACTTCGACGAGCCCGTCGGTCCTTCGTTCTGGGAGCGCGGATGAGCACCACGACCACCAAAGAGGAGTCCCGCGAACGCGGGAAGGCACCGGCCGGCGAGCGCGTCGCCGACTGGGCCGACGGCCGGCTCGGGATCTACTCCCTCGCCAAGGCCAACATGCGCAAGATCTTCCCCGACCACTGGTCGTTCATGCTGGGCGAGATCTGCATGTACAGCTTCATCATCATCATCCTCACGGGTGTGTACCTGACGCTGTTCTTCCACCCGTCGATGAACGAGGTGGAGTACCACGGCAGTTACGTCCCGCTCCAGGGACAGCTGATGAGTGAGGCGTTCGCCTCGACCATGCACATCTCGTTCGAGGTGCGCGGCGGTCTGCTCATCCGGCAGATCCACCACTGGGCGGCGCTGATCTTCGTCGCCGCGATGATGATCCACATGATGCGCGTCTTCTTCACGGGCGCGTTCCGCAAGCCGCGCGAGGTCAACTGGCTGTTCGGCTGGCTGCTGCTGGTGCTGTCGCTGTTCACCGGCTTCACCGGCTACTCGCTCCCCGACGACCTGCTGTCGGGTACCGGTGTGCGGTTCATCGAGGGTGTGCTGCTGTCGATCCCCGTGGTCGGCACGTACCTGTCGTTCTTCATCTTCGGCGGGGAGTTCCCCGGCGGCGACTTCGTGGCCCGCTTCTACTCGGTCCACATCCTGCTGCTGCCGGGCATCATGCTCGGCCTGATGGTGGCCCACCTGATCCTGGTCTTCTACCACAAGCACACGCAGTTCGCGGGTCCCGGCAAGACGAACAACAACGTCGTCGGTATGCCCCTGCTGCCCGTGTACATGGCGAAGGCCGGCGGGTTCTTCTTCCTGGTCTTCGGTGTCATCGCGGCCATCGCGGCCATCGCGCAGATCAACCCGATCTGGGCGCTCGGCCCCTACCGGCCCGACCAGGTGTCGACCGGAGCCCAGCCCGACTGGTACATGGGCTTCGCCGAGGGTCTCGTCCGTGTGATGCCGGGCTGGGAGATCAACTTCGCGGGCCACACGCTCGTCCTGGGCGTGTTCATCCCGATCGTGATCTTCCCGCTGGTGCTCGTCGCCATCGCCGTCTACCCCTTCATCGAAGCCTGGGTCACCGGCGACAAGCGCGAACACCACATCCTGGACCGGCCGCGCAACACCCCGACCCGCACCGGGTTCGGTGTGGCCTGGCTGACCGCGTACTTCGTGATGCTGATCGGCGGTGGGAACGACCTCTGGGCCACCCACTTCCACCTCTCCATCAACGCGATCACCTGGTTCGTCCGGATCGGCTTCTTCGTCCTTCCGGTCCTCGCGTTCATCGTCACCAAGCGGATCTGCCTCGGCCTCCAGCGCCGCGACAAGGACAAGGTGCTGCACGGGCGCGAGACCGGCACGATCAAGCGGCTCCCGCACGGTGAGTTCATCGAGATCCACGAGCCGCTCAGCCAGGAGCAGCTGCACACGCTCACCGCGCACGAGCAGTACGAGCCCGTCGCGATCGGCGCGACCACCGACGAGAACGGGGTCAAGCGCAAGGTCAAGGGCTCGGAGAAGCTCCGCGCCAAGCTCAGCGAGTCGTACTACGGCGAGGACAGCCAGATCGCCAAGCCGACCGTCGAGGAGTACGAGGAGATCACGAGCGGCCACGGCCACCACTGATCACCGCCCGTCAGCTGTAACGCCACAGAAGGCCCCGTCCGAACCCCGGACGGGGCCTTCGCGCTGCCCGTGGCTGGATAGGGTGTGCGGAGACTTTCCCTACGACTCTCAGGAGCGGCTTCATGAGCGCTGTGACCCCCGCTGGAGGCGACACCGCGGCGGGCCGTTCCTGGCCCTCCGTCCTCAACGCGCTGCTCTCCGGGCACGACCAGAGCGCCGACGCGACCGCCTGGGCCATGGACCGCATCATGCGCGGCGAGGCCACGGACGCGCAGATCGCCGGGTTCGTGGTGGCGTTGCGGGCCAAGGGCGAGACGGTCGAGGAGATCACCGGGGTCGTCCGGGCGATGTACGAGCACGCCAACACGATCGAGGTGTCCGGCCGTACGGTCGACATCGTCGGGACCGGCGGGGACGGCGCGAAGACGGTCAACATCTCGACGATGTCGGCGCTCGTCGTGGCCGGCACCGGCGCGAAGGTCGTCAAGCACGGCAACCGCGCCGCGTCCTCGTCGTCGGGCGCCTCGGACGTCCTGGAGAAGCTGGGCGTCAACCTGGAACTGACGCCCAAGCGGGTCGCGGAGGTCGCCGAGGAGGCGGGCATCACGTTCTGCTTCGCCGTCAAGTTCCACCCGGCGCTGCGTCATGTGGCCGCCGCCCGGGGGCAGTTGGGCATCCGTACGGTCTTCAACGCGCTGGGTCCCCTCACGAACCCGGCGAGGGTCACCTCCCAGGCGGTGGGCGTGGCCGACCCCCGCATGGCCCCCATGATCGCGGGCGTCCTGGCGGACCGGGGCAACTCCTCCCTGGTCTTCCGGGGGGACGACGGCCTGGACGAACTCACCACCACCGCGACCTCCCGGGTCTGGGTGGTCCGGGACGGCAAGGTCACGGAGGAAACCTTCGACCCCCGGGACGTGGGCATCGACCTCGTCCCCATCGAGGCACTGCGCGGCGCCGACCCCTCCTACAACGCCGAGGTGGCCCGCAACCTCCTCACCGGCGAGCAGGGCCCGGTCCGGGACGCGGTCCTGTTGAACTCGGCAGCGGCATTGGTGGCCCTGAACCCCGGCACCGGCACTTTGGCCGAGCAACTCCGCGAGGGCATGGCGAAGGCGGCGGAGTCGATCGACTCGGGCGAGGCGAAGCGAACGCTGGACCGCTGGGTGGCGGCGACGAACCGGTAGGGATTCCGAGGGAGAAGGCGGCGCGAGCCGCCTTTTCTCCTGCCCGGGTGTCCCGAGATCCGGACAGAACTTGCGTCCCCGCGATCACCTCATCTACTTTCTGAACCAGGTCATGAGTGACAGTCATGAGGCCCCGGCCGACTGTCCGGCAACCCTCCGTCCGTGGCGGGGTGCCCCGGGTGAAGACCAGGCCGTGGGCAGCGAGGTCCTCGGCAAGCGCGGACCCTCCTGACACCGGGGGTCCTGGTCGTCGAGGAGTTGTGCAGTGTCCGTCACCCTTGCCCCCCTTCAGCCCGTGTGCGCCCCCCTGGACGTTCTGGGCCGGGATGTCACCGTCCCCCTCGTCACCGGCGGCGAGGTCACGTACGCGGCTCTCGACTACGCGGCCAGCGCCCCCGCGCTCCAGCGGGTGTGGGACGACGTCGCCGCGTACGCCCCGTACTACGGCAGTGTCCACCGGGGCGCCGGCTACCTCTCCCAGCTCTCCACGGACCTCTTCGAGGCCGCGCGCCGGACGGTCGCGGAGTTCCTGGACTGCCGCGAGGACGACGAGCTGGTCTTCACGCGCTCGACGACGGACTCTCTGAACCTGCTGGCCCGCGCGGTCCCCGCGAACTGCCAGGTGTACGTCTTCGAGACGGAGCACCACGCGTCGCTGCTCCCCTGGCAGCACCGGGACGTGACGTACCTGGACGCCCCCCGCACCCCCGAGGACGCGGTGGCGACGCTCGGCCGGGCCCTCGCCGCACGGGACACCGCGGCCCCCGCCCTCGTCTGTGTGACCGGCGCCTCGAACGTCACCGGCGAGCTGTGGCCGGTCCGCGAGCTGACGGCGACGGCGCACGCGCACGGCGCGCGGATCGTCCTGGACGCGGCGCAGCTCGCCCCGCACCACCCGGTGTCGGTGCGGGACCTGGACGTCGACTGGGTCGCGTTCTCCGGCCACAAGCTGTACGCCCCGTTCGGCGCGGGCGTCCTCGCGGGCCGTACGGACTGGCTGCGCGCGGCGGAGCCGTACCTCGCGGGCGGCGGCGCCAGCCGCAGGGTGAGCCGCGCGGCGGACGGCTCGGTCGAGGTGGAGTGGCACGAGAACGCGGCCCGTCACGAGGCCGGCTCCCCGAACGTGATCGGCGCCTACGCGATCGCCTCCGCGTGCAGGGCGCTGACGGAGGAGGGCTTCGGCAACCTCGTCGCCCGCGAGAACCACCTGATCGCCAAGGTCCGCGCGGGCCTCGCGGACGTCCCCCAGGTCCGCGTCCTGTCCCTCTTCGGCGACGACGCCCCCCGCGTGGGCGTCCTCTCCTTCGTGGTCGACGGCTGGAACAGCTCCCACTTCGCCGCCGCCCTCTCCGCCGAGTACGGCATCGGCGTCCGCGACGGCCTGTTCTGCGCGCACCCCCTCGTCGACCACCTGCTGGGCGCGACGGCGACGCGGGCGGGGGAGTGCGGCGAGGCGGCGTCCCTGAACGCGATCCGGGTGAGCTTCGGCGCGGGCACGCCCGACGAGCACGTGGACCGCTTCGTCAAGGCGGTACGCGAACTGGTGACGCTGGGCGCGAAGTTGACGTACCGCACGGAGAACGGCCGCTGCGTGCCGGCCAACGCCTGATTACGAGTCGAGGCCGATCGCGAACGCGGCCTCCAGGTCGTGCTGGGAGTACGTCCGGAACGCGACGTGCGTGTCCGTCGCCTCCACGCCGGGGATCTTGCTGATCCGGCCGGGGATGACGTCGGCCAGGTCCTCGTGCTCCCGCACCCGGACCATCGCGACGAGGTCGTACGTCCCGGTCACCGAGAACACCTCGCTGACGCTCTCCAGGGAGG
Organism: Streptomyces niveiscabiei; assembly: GCF_001419795.1. GTDB lineage: Bacteria > Actinomycetota > Actinomycetes > Streptomycetales > Streptomycetaceae > Streptomyces > Streptomyces niveiscabiei. The sequence goes on along the minus strand of NZ_LIRL01000528.1, from coordinate 5,437 downwards.
CGATCTCCTCGGCGATCTCCGGAATCCGGTCCACGCTGGTCTTGATCAGGACGATCGCGGTGATCACGGCTGGTTCTCTCCCTCGGGGGCGGGTACAGAGGCGGCCCCAACTGTAGTCGTACGGGTGAATCGCGCCCACGCGTACAGGAACCCCAGCGCGAAGCCGACGACGTGGGCGAGGTAGGCGACGCCGGGCCCGTCGGAGGCGCGGTTCACGGCGAGCCACTGGAGGGCCGCCCAGAAGGGGAGGACCAGCCAGGCGGGGAAGCGCAGGGGGAGGAAGAAGAGGAACGGCAGGAGACTGGTGACGCGCGCCCGGGGGAAGAGGTAGAGGAAGGCCCCGAGGACGGCCGAGATCGCTCCGGACGCCCCCACGAGGGACTGTGCGGAGCCGGCGTGGGCAGCCGCGTACCCCAGGAGGGCGAGGCAGCCGCAGCCGGTGTAGAAGAGGGTGAACTCCACGCGCCCCATGCGTTCCTCGGTCATCGCCCCGAAGACGTAGAGGAAGAGCATGTTGCCGAGCAGATGGACCCAGCCGCCGTGCACGAACAGGGCGGTCAGTGGAGTGAGCGCGGCCCGCGCCGACCCCTCGAAGAGGTCGGCGGGCACGACCCCCCAGCGGTGGTAGTACGCCCGCTGCGCCGCGACGAGCGCCTCGCCGGAGCCGTACGAGGGATTCAGCCCCGACGCGGGACCGAGGACGAAGACGGCGCAGCACAGCGCGATCAGCCCGTACGTCACCGGCGCGGCGGGTCGCCATCTGTCGATCATGGCTACAGAGCATGACGCAACCGGATACAACGGCCCATATCGCCTCGCCGTCGTGGACAGGCGGGCGGCGGGTCCCCGCCAGGCCGTAGGGTTACGGCCACACGCACCGGGGCACGCCCCCGGCGCACGGCCCAGAAAAGGAGCGGACGGTTCCGATGCCGGTTACCCTGCCGACCGCCACCACCCGGTGGCGCTGCACCCTCTGCGGAAACCTCACCCGGTTCGACGTGACCCGTTCCTCGAAGGTCGTCGAGTACGTCCACCTCGACCTGGCCGGAGAGCCGAAGGTCGAGGAGCGCGAGGTGGTCAGTGAGACCATCGAGTCGGTGCGCTGCCGCTGGTGCAACGCAGTCGATTCGGTGGAACTCGTGGACAGGCCGGGCGCCGACTCCTGAGAGGGAGCGGCCCCGCACGGCAAGTGGGGTGTGACGGATGGCGGAGACCACGGGCGAGCCGGGCGACGGCGCCGCCGAGGTGCTCGACCGCCCCCTGCCCGACGGGGTGCGCCGCAGGGTCGTGCAGATCGTGTCGGACGGCTTCGGCGGCCTGACCCTCGGCGAACTGCCCGCACAGCTGCGGCAGTACGCCCGGTTCGCGCCGAACCGCCGGACCAAGTTCGCCGGCAACGCGATGGCCTCCGCGCTGGAGACCGACGCGCTGTTCCGCCAGCGCATCGGGGAGAAGCTCAGAGAGGCCCAGCCGGAACTGACCGGCGCCCTCGACTCCGGTTCGCCGCCCCCGGCCGCCGACCCGCTGGACGTGGCGGCGGCGGCCTACGTGCTGCGCCCCACCGGCTGGGTCAAGCTCGTCACCGCCGCCGGCGAGGAGGCCCAGCGCGCCGACGCCGAACGCGCCGACGAGGAGAGCCGCGCCGAACTGGAGCGCCTGCGCGAGGAGTTGGCGCACGCCCAGGGCCAGGTCAAGTCCGAGACCGAGCGCCTGCGCCAGGAGCTCGACGCCGCCCGGCGGGAGGCGGAGGCCGCGCACCGCAAGCTGCGCTCCGCCCTCAGCGACGTCAAGCGCGGCGAGGCCGCCCAGCGCAAGCTCCAGGGCGAGATCGAGGCCGTACGCGCCGAGGCGGGCACCCAGGTCTCCGCCGCCGAGAGCGAGACGCGGCGCCTCAAGGCGCGGCTCGGCGAGGTCGAGGCCGCCCTGGAGGCCAGCCGCCGCGCCGCCCGCGAGGGCCGCAGCGTCGAGGACATGCGCGTACGGCTCCTGCTGGACACCGTCCTCGAAGCCACCCAGGGGCTGCGCCGCGAACTCGCCCTGCCCCCCGTCTCCGTACGGCCCGCCGAGACCGTCGACGCCGTCGAACCCGGCCGGATGACGCCGAAGGACATCGCCGCGCGCGCCCTGTCGGAGCACGATCCGGCCATTCTCGATCAGCTGCTCGCGCTGCCCCAGGCGCACCTGGTGGTCGACGGCTACAACGTCACCAAGACCGGCTACCCCCAGATGCCGCTGGAGAAGCAGCGGCTGCGCCTGCTCGGCCAGCTCTCCGCGCTCGCCGCGCAGACCGGCGCCGAGGTGACCTGCGTCTTCGACGGCGCCGAACTCGCCGCGCCCGTCCTGCTCGCACCGCCCCGGGGCGTACGCGTCCTGTTCTCGAAACCCGGCGTCACCGCCGACGAACTCATCCGCCAGCTGGTGCGCGCCGAGCCGCCCGGCAGGCCCGTCATCGTCGCCTCCACCGACCGGGAGGTGGCCGACGGCGTCGCCAAGGCCGGGGCGCGGCCGGTGGCTTCGGCGATGCTGCTGAAGCGGCTGTCCTGAGCGCCGTATCCCGCGCCCGGTCGATACGTACGGTCAAGTGGCCGTCACTGCCTGTCGGTTGAAAGCAAATTATGCGTTGCGCGACCGCTTTTTTACGCCACGGGATTTGAACTGATCACACTTGTGTCACTAGGGTCACGGTTCGAACCTCCGCGCGAGAGAAGGAGCCCGTCTCCGTGGCGTCCCACCGTCGACCCAAGCCGCCGTCCCGCACCCGCGTGACGCTGCTGACGACCGCGGCTGCCGCGGCCGTCGCCCTCAGCGCCAACTCCGCGAACGCGGCACCGAGCGAGAAGCCGACGAAGGACGAGGTCAAGTCGAAGGTCGACAAGCTCTACGAAGAGGCGGAGCAGGCCACCGAGGCCATGAACGGCGCCGAGGAGAAGGCGGGGAAGCTCCAGAAGGAGATCTCCACCATCCAGGACAACGTCGCCCGCGGCCAGGACGAGCTGAACAAGCTGCGCGACTCCATAGGCCTGGCGGCAGCCGCCCAGTACCGCACGGGGAACATCGACTCCTCCGTCCAGCTCTTCCTCTCCTCCGACCCGGACAGCTTCCTGGACCGCGCCTCCACCCAGGACCAGCTCAGCGCCCAGCAGGTCGAGGCGCTGAAGAAGATCCAGGAGAAGCAGCGCCAGCTCGCCCAGCAGCGCGCCGAGGCCTCCGAGAAGCTCGCCGACCTCTCCTCCACCCGCGCCCAGCTCGCCAAGAAGAAGCGCGAGGTGCAGGGCAAGCTCTCCGACGCGCAGAAGCTCCTCAACTCCCTCACCGCCGCCGAGAAGGCCGCGCTGAACGAGCAGGAGACCCGCGCCAGCCGCGACGCCGGTGAGCGCGTCGACCTCGGGAACGTCCCCGCCGGGTCCGGCCGGGCCGCCGCCGCGTTCGCCGCCGCGCAGTCCCAGCTGGGCAAGCCGTACAGCTTCGGCACGGCCGGCATGGCCACGTTCGACTGCTCCGGGCTCACCTCCTGGGCCTACGCGCAGGCCGGCGTCACCATCCCGCGCACCTCCGAGTCCCAGGCCAACGCCGGGACCCGGATCTACAACGTCAACGACCTGCGCGTCGGCGACCTGGTGATCTTCTTCAACGACCTCCACCACGTCGCGCTCTACGCGGGCAACGACACCGTCATCCACGCGCCGCGCACCGGGACCGTCGTGCGGTACGAGTCGATGAACACCATCGGCGGGCCGTTCATGTTCGGCGTCCGCATCTGACGCTGCGAGCCGTGCGACACACCCCGACGCACAGCCCCCCGAACGAGTGGATTCCCGGCGTCCTCGCTGACCGTCCGTCCCGGCCATGACCTGCGTCTGGGCCGGGACGTCACCGTCCGTGTCCGGTCCGGGTCTTTGAGCACCCCCTTCCCCCGGGGCTACTGTCTGCCGCGTTTCCTCGTCCGTCAGCGGAAGGAGTGCGGCTTCCCGTGGGGTCCCATCGCAGCGTTGCACCGGCGTCCGGGTTCAACAGGGGGGCGGGTGCGGCGCTGTGCGCGCTGTCCGCCGCGGCGGCTGCCCTGGGGGTGGTCCCCGTCGCCCACGCGGCGCCCTCCGGCGACACCCGGGCCGAGGTCGACCGGCTGTACACCGAGGCCGAGCAGGCCACCGAGGCGTACAACAAGGCCGACGAGCGGGCCGACCGGCTGCGCCACGAGGTCAGCGGCGCGCAGGACGCCATCGCCCGGCAGCAGGAGCGGATCAACTCCATGCGGGAGCGGCTCGGCGCGCTCGCCGGGGCCCAGTACCGGGCCGGTGGGCTCGATCCCTCCATCGCGCTCCTCTTCTCCGACGATCCCGACGAGTACCTCGACAAGGCCGCCACCCTCGACCGGCTCACCGTCCATCAGGCCGGGCAGTTGCGTGAACTCCAGTTCGCCATGCGGGAGCTGGCCCAGGAGCGGGCCGAGGCGGCCGGGAAGCTCGGGGAGCTGGAGAAGAGCCGCAGGGCCGTCGCGTCCCACAAACGGACGGTCGAACGGAAGCTCGCGCGGGCCCGGGAGCTGCTGAACGCCCTCTCGCCGTCCGAACGCGCCGACTACGACCGTGTCTCCCGGTCCGGCCGCGAGGACATGCCCTTCCTCGGCGGCGGCCAGGCGTCCTCGGCCCGTGCCGCTGCGGCGGTGGCCGCGGCGCGCTCCGCGCTGGGGCGGCCCTATGTGTGGGGGGCCAGCGGGCCCTCCGGGTTCGACTGCTCCGGGCTCATGCAGTGGTCCTACGGCCAGGCGGGCGTCTCGCTGCCACGGACCTCCCAGGCGCAGGCCCATGCGGGGCGGCGCGTGCCGTTGTCGCAGGCCCAGCCGGGGGACATCGTGACCTATCGGTCCGACGCGAGCCATGTGGGCATGTACGTCGGGAACGGCCAGGTGATCCATGCGCCCTATCCCGGGGCGCCGGTCCGGTACGACCCGGTGGGGATGATGCCGGTGTCTTCGGTCACGCGGCCTTAGGGGGGTTCTGTTGTGGGGCGGGTGCGGCGCCGTTGTGGTTGTTCGCGCCCGCNNGCCCCGCGCCCCTAAAAGACTGGGTGCGGGTTCGTGTTTTCGCCCTCCCCCGTACGATCGGTCCGATGGCTGGTGCGAGGCGGGTGCTGTGGTCGGGGGCTATAGCCCTGTGTCTGCTTGCGGTGGGGTGCAGTGGCGGTGGTGGGGAGAGTTCCACTCGGGCCGAGGTGCAGGCCGCTCTTGATCGGCGGGCCTCGGTGGTGCTGGGGCGGGAGGGGAACACGTACGACGTTCCGTTCTCGCAGTGGTCGTACAGGCTGGGGTCTGTGGATGCCGTTGGGGATCGGGCCACCGCTGATGTGCAGCTCAGTTATCGGGTCCAGGGGTACGACTCCGTGCCTGTCGTCGCCGAGCGGGTGGTGAGGCTGGGGCGGGACGCGGGGGGTGTATGGT
>NZ_LIRL01000527.1:4449-15853 GCF_001419795.1 Streptomyces niveiscabiei | reverse complement strand
GTCCGGGGGGTCGTCCCGGCGCCGACGCCGGTACGCCCCCCCGGACCCGGACCCCGTACCCGTACCCCGCTGCGGAGCCACCGGCTGCGGTACCTCGATGGTCACCGCGACCCCCGACGGCTCGCGGGCACCGGTGATCGTGGACAGCTCGGGGTCCGTCGAGACGATGCGGGACGTCCGCGGCCGGATCCCCGCGTCCGACATCAGCCGCGTGACCTCCCGCTTCTGCTCCGGCAGGACCAGCGTGACGACGGTCCCGGAGCCGCCCGCGCGCGCGGTGCGGCCACCCCGGTGGACGTAGTCCTTGTGGTCGGTCGGCGGATCGACGTTGACGACGAGGTCGAGGTCGTCGACGTGTATGCCCCGCGCCGCCACGTTCGTCGCGACGAGCGCCGTGACCTGCCCGTTCTTGAACTGGTCGAGCGTGCGGTTGCGCTGCGGCTGCGAGCGCCCGCCGTGCAGCGCGGCGGCCCGCACCCCCACCGCCAGGAGCCGCTTCGCGAGCCGGTCGGCGGAGCGCTTCGTGTCGAGGAAGAGGATGACGCGCCCGTCGCGCGCGGCGATCCGCGTGGTGACGGCCTTCTTGTCGGTCTCGTCCGCGAGGTGCAGGACGTGGTGCTCCATCGTCGTCACCGCGCCCGCCGACGGGTCGACGGAGTGCGTCACCGGGTCGGTGAGGAAGCGCTGGACCAGCCGGTCGATGTTCTGGTCGAGGGTCGCCGAGAACAGCATCCGCTGCCCGTCGGGCCGCACCTTCTGGATCAGCTTGGTGATCTGCGGCAGGAACCCCATGTCGGTCATCTGGTCGGCCTCGTCGAGGACCGTGATCCGCACGTCGTCCAGGACGCAGTCCCCGCGCTCGACGAGGTCGTTGAGGCGCCCGGGGCTCGCGACGACCACCTCGGCGCCGCGCCGCAGGGTGTCGGCCTGCCGGGTGATGGACAGACCCCCTACCACGGTGGCAACCCGCAGGTTGACGGCCGTCGCGTACGGCGACAGCGCGTCGGTGACCTGCTGCGCCAGCTCCCTCGTAGGTACTAGTACCAGCGCGAGGGGCGACTTCGGCTGCGCGCGCAGGCCCGCCGTACGCGCGAGGACCGCGAGGCCGAACGCGAGGGTCTTGCCGGAGCCGGTGCGGCCACGGCCGAGCAGGTCGCGTCCGGCGAGGGAGTTGGGCAGGGTGGCGGCCTGGATCGGGAAGGGCGTGGTGACGCCCTGCGCGGCCAGCGTCTTCAGCAGCGCGGCCGGCATGTCCAGGTCGGCGAAGTCCGCGACGGGCGGCAGCGCCGGCGTCGTACTCTCCGGCAGCCGGAACTCCCGCGGCCGGGAGGCGGCCGGCGCGGCGGACGGCCGGGACGAGCCGGACGGCGAGGACGACGAGGACGACGAGGCGCGCCGGTTCGGCCTCTGGGGTCTGCGGGACATGCGGGGGTCCACCTTCCTGGAAACAGTCATGGCTTCCCGGAAGCGGTCTTCCCGGAAACAGCGCAAACCGGGGCCCGCACCAGACGGTGCGAACCCCGGCGAGCTTGTGTTACGTCCGGCGACTAGGCGGGGACGATGTTCTCCGCCTGCGGACCCTTCTGGCCCTGCGTGACGTCGAAGGACACGCGCTGGCCCTCCTGGAGCTCACGGAAGCCCTGGGTCGCGATGTTCGAGTAGTGGGCGAAGACGTCGGGGCCGCCGCCGTCCTGCTCGATGAAGCCGAAGCCCTTTTCAGAGTTGAACCACTTGACGGTTCCCTGTGCCATGACGATCTCCTTCAGGTAGGCAGAGGCCCCATCCGGAGATGCCGGAAAACGAATAATGCGCCCGAAGGATGCAATCCCGTCAGGCGCACATAAGTCCATGGGTACCGCAACTGCAACACAGGAACCGTAACACACCCTGCGCGCGATACACGATCGATTTTTGCCGGCGGGATACGGCCCCGGGAGCCCCGGGAATGCCCGTCGCGCACGCGCTGTTCCAGTGGGTGGCAAGAAGTTCACCGTTCAACTAAAATCGACGTACGACAACGTACGACGTCGTGTCGTACGACGTCCGAGGAGGAACCGACATGCCCGCAGTGACCGTCGAGAACCCGTTGACGCTCCCCCGTGTCACCGCGCCGGCCGATGCCGTCGCGCGCCCCGTGCTCGCCGTCACGACCGCGCCGAGCGGTTACGAGGGTGAGGGATTCCCGGTACGTCGGGCGTTCGCGGGGATCAACCACCGGCACCTCGACCCGTTCATCATGATGGACCAGATGGGTGAGGTGGAGTACGCGCCGGGCGAGCCCAAGGGCACCCCCTGGCACCCGCACCGCGGCTTCGAGACCGTCACCTACATCATCGACGGGATCTTCGACCACCAGGACAGCCAGGGCGGCGGCGGGACCATCACCAACGGCGACACCCAGTGGATGACGGCGGGTTCGGGCCTCCTGCACATCGAGGCGCCGCCGGAGTCCCTCGTCCTGTCCGGCGGCCTCTTCCACGGCGTCCAGCTCTGGGTCAACCTCCCCGCGAGGGACAAGATGATGGCTCCCAGGTATCAGGACATCCGTGGCGGCAACGTCCAGCTCCTGACCACCCCCGACGGCGGCGCGCTGCTCCGGGTCATCGCGGGTGAGCTGGACGGTCACGAGGGTCCCGGCGTCACGCACACGCCGATCACGATGATCCACGCGACCGTCGCCCCCGGCGCCGAGCTCACCCTCCCCTGGCGGGAGGACTTCAACGGCCTCGCGTACGTCCTCGCGGGGCGCGGCTCCGTCGGCACGGAACGCCGGCCGATCCGGCTCGGCCAGACGGCGGTCTTCGGTACGGGGTCCTCGCTGACCGTCCGCGCGGACGAACTCCAGGACTCCAACACCCCTGACCTGGAAGTGGTGTTGCTCGGCGGCCGTCCCATCCGGGAGCCCATGGCCCACTACGGACCCTTCGTCATGAACACCAAGGCCGAACTCCAGCAGGCGTTCGAGGACTTCCAGAAGGGACGGCTGGGGACGATCCCGGCGGTGCACGGGATGTCCGAGGGCGGGCTGTAGCTCTCAGGTCGTACACGGCTACGCCTGTGGGGCCGCGTACGGCCGTGGCTCTCGGCCCGTACGCGGCCGTAGCTCTCAGGTCGTAGTACGGGTACCGCACCCGCACCCCGAGGCCGCCGGGTCGGCGCAGCAGCCGTCGCCGGTGGCCCCGGGTTCCGCGGCGCCTTCGCCGAGCGTGTCGGCGTCGGCCTTGACGACGTACACCTCCCACGGCTCCTCGCCGGGCCCACTCTCGATCAGTACGAGCTTGAGGGGCGGTTCGGCGATCGCGAAGTCGGCGTACCCCGCGCGCCGTTTGGCGGGTTCGGTGCCGAAGAGCTTCACGTAGAAGGCGATCGACGCTTCGAGGTCGCCGACCCGGAGGGCGAGCTGGACACGGGACACGCGGTGCTCGGACAGGGCTGCTGCACGGGGCTGACGGCGGCGCCGCTGGGCGACGCGGCCAGGACCTTCAAGGCGCTCGGCGACCCGGTCCGGCTGCGCCTGCTGTCGATGATCGCCTCCCGGTCCGGCGGCGAGGTCTGTGTGTGCGACCTGACCCCGGCGTTCGACCTGCCGCAGCCGACGATCTCCCACCACCAGAAGCTGCTCCGGCAGGCCGGTCTGATCGACTGCGAGCGGCGGGGGACGTGGGTGTACTACTGGGTGCTGCCCGGATGTCACGGGCGTCGCGGATGCTGAGGGCGTCTCGGAAGCCGGGGAGGTCGCGGGTGCCTCGCGCGTCCCGGGCGTCCCGCGCGTCTCGGACGGCCAACCCGAACTCACCGCACCCTGACCAGCCCTGACCGGAAAGGCGCCCGCCATGACCACCCCGTCCGTCCTGTTCGTCTGCGTCCACAACGCCGGGCGCTCCCAGATGGCCGCCGCCTTCCTCACCCACCTCGCGGGCGACCGCGTCCAGGTGCGCTCCGCCGGTTCCGCCCCCGCCGGCACGGTGAACCCCGCCGTGGTGGAGGCGCTGGCGGAGGCGGGCATCGACATCTCGGCCGAGGTCCCCAAAGTCCTCACGACGGAAGCCGTCCAGGCGTCGGACGTCGTCATCACGATGGGCTGCGGCGACACCTGCCCGGCCTTCCCCGGCAAGCGCTACCTCGACTGGCAACTCCCCGACCCGGCCGGGCAGGGCGTCGACGCCGTACGCCCGATCCGCGACGAGATCGAGAAGCGGGTCCGCGACCTGATCGCCGAGATCGCTCCCGGCGACTGACGGGGGACGGCACCTGACCCACCGCCAACAGGACACCGCGCTCCTCACGCCTCCCGCTGACCTCGCCCCCGCTCACCCCGTCTCGAACAGCTCGAACCAGATGCTCTTGCTCTCGCCCCGCGGGTCGACTCCCCACGCGTCCGCGAGGAGGTCCATGAGGACCAACCCCCGCCCGGACGAGGCCAGTTCGCCGGGGCGGCGTTTGTGGGGGAGGTCGTCGCTCGTGTCGGTGACCTCGACGCGGAGGCGTCGGGCGCCAGGGGGGCCGGTGATCTCCGCGAGGAGGAGCGCGTCCGCGTCGGTGTGGACGAGGACGTTCGTGAGGAGTTCGGAGAGCAGGAGGACGGCGGAGTCGAGCTGGTCGGGGGAGGGCCAGTCGTGGAGGAGGGCGCGGAGCTGGTGGCGGGCCTCGGCGACGCGTTCGGGTTCCGACTGGGCGATCGTCAGGACCGTACGGCGGGGGAGCGTGCGGGCGCCGGGGCCGGCGGGGGTGCGGGAGAGGAGCAGGAGGGCGATGTCGTCCTCGCGGCGGTCGGCGAGGGGCCCGGTGGTGTGGTGGGAGGAGGGGCCGAGGACGGTTTGGACGAGGGCGTCGGCCAGTCCTTCGAGTGTCCCCGGGTACGACTCCAGGGTCTCCCTGATCCGCTTCCACCCCGTCTCCAGGTCGTGCCCGCCGGTCTCCAGCAGCCCGTCCGTGCACAGCATCAGCGTCTCGCCGGGGTCCAGGGTGAGCCGGGACGTGGGGTAGTCGGTATCCGGGTCGATCCCGAGGGGGAGGCCGCCCGCGGTGGAGCGCAGCAGGACCGTGCCGTCGGACATGCGGACCGCCGGGTCGAGATGGCCGGCGCGGGCCGTCTCCAGAACGCCGGTCTCCGGGTCGACCTCGACGTAGAAGCAGGTCGCGAAGCGCGGGGAGTCGTCCGTATGGGTGAGGCCGTAGAAGAAACGGGACGCGCGGGAGAGGACCGCGTCGGGCCGGTGCCCCTCGGAGGCGTACGCCCTGAGAGCTATGCGCAGCTGGCCCATGAGACCCGCGGCGCGTACGTCGTGGCCCTGGACGTCGCCGATGACCAGCGCGAACCCGCCGCGCGGCAGCGGGATCATGTCGTACCAGTCACCCCCTACCTGAAGGCCGCCCCCGGTCGGGATGTAGCGCGCGGCCAGGGTCATGCCGGGTATCTCGCCCAGCGTCGGCAGCATCGAACGCTGGAGGCCGTCGGTCAGTTCGCGCTGGGTCTCGGCGGCTCCCGCCCTGCTCAGGGCCTGTGCCAGCATGCGGGCGACGGTCGTCAGGACCGAGCGCTCGTCGGGGGTGAAGGCGACGGGGTAGGTGAACGCGGCCATCCACGCGCCCATCGTCCGCCCGGCGACGGTCAGCGGCAGGAAGGCCCAGGACCGGCGGCCGAAGTGGGAGGCGAGCGGCCAGGTGAGGGGGTAGCGCTCCTCGTACTTCTCGGGGGAGGAGAGGTACACCGCGCGCCCCGTACGTACTACCTCCGCGGCGGGATAGTCGGTCTGCACCGAGAGGTGGGTGAAGGGTGCCTCCTCGCCGGGCTGCTGCCCGTGGTGTCCGATCACCGTCAGCCGGTCGCCCTCCACCCCGAAGACGGCGAGCCCGTCGGGGGTGAACCCCGGCATCGACAGCCCGGCTGCTACCCGTAGTACTTCAGAGGTAGACCGCGCCTCCGCCAGCGCGCGTCCGGCGTCCAGCAGGAACGCCTCCCGCGAGCGCCGCCAGTCCCCGGTGACCGCGCGCCGCCCCGCCGGGGTGCCCGGCGCCGGTTCGGTCACCTCCTGGAGGGTGCCGATCAGCTCGTACGCCCGCTTGACCGGATCGAACGACGGCTTCGAGCGGCTGCGGACGACCCGGACGACCCGCCCCCGGTCGTCCATGATCCGGATCCGGACCTCCGCGAGGGTCTGTTCGGCGACGGCGAGCTGGATGACGCCGGTGATCTCGTTCCAGTCGACGGGGTGCAGCCGGGCCCGGGCCCCGGCCTCCGTGAGAACCGTTTCCTCGGCGGGCAGCCCGAGCAGCCGGGCCGCCTCGGCGTCGACGGTGACGAGGCCGGACGCCGTGGACCAGTGCCAGACTCCGGTCGAGAGAGCGGCGAGGACCTGCTCCACCGCGGGCAGGGGCTCACCAGTGCGCATTGCCCTACTTTAAGAAGATTTTCGGCCAGGACGCCAGTGTTGTCGTACGACCGCTGTCCTGCCGCCCTTATTCGGAAGGGTGGTTTCAAGGCGGCCGGTACCCTTGAGGCGACCGAGGATCGCAACACGCGTGACCGAAATCCACGTAAGGACGATGAACGAAGATGCATCGGTACAGGTCCCACACCTGCGGCCAGCTCCGCGCCTCTGACGTCGGCACCGACGTCCGGCTGAGCGGCTGGCTGCACAATCGGCGCGACCTGGGCGGCATCCTCTTCATCGATCTGCGCGACCACTACGGCATCACGCAGCTCGTCGCCCGGCCCGGCACCGCCGCGTACGACGCGCTCGACAAGGTCAGCAAGGAGTCGACCGTCCGCGTCGACGGCCGCGTTGTTTCACGTGGAACAGAGAACGTGAACCCCGACCTGCCGACCGGCGAGATCGAGGTCGAGGTCGCCGAGGTCGAACTCCTCGGCGCCGCCCAGCCGCTCCCCTTCACCATCAACGCCGAGGACGGCGTCAACGAGGAGCGCCGCCTGGAGTACCGCTTCCTCGACCTGCGCCGCGAGCGCATGCACCGCAACATCATGCTGCGTACGGCCGTGATCTCCGCGATCCGGCACAAGATGGTCGCCCTCGGCTTCAACGAGATGGCCACCCCGATCCTCACCGCGACCTCCCCCGAGGGCGCGCGCGACTTCGTCGTCCCCTCCCGCCTGCACGCGGGCCGCTTCTACGCGCTCCCGCAGGCGCCGCAGCAGTTCAAGCAGCTGCTGATGATCTCCGGGTTCGACCGGTACTTCCAGATCGCGCCGTGCTTCCGCGACGAGGACGCCCGCGCCGACCGCTCGCCCGGCGAGTTCTACCAGCTCGACGTCGAGATGAGCTTCGTCGAGCAGGAGGACGTCTTCCAGCCGATCGAGAAGCTCATGACCGAGCTGTTCACCGAGTTCGGCGGCGGCCGGGAGGTCACCTCGCCGTTCCCGCGCATCCCGTTCCGCGAGTCGATGCTGAAGTACGGCTCCGACAAGCCGGACCTGCGCGCCCAGCTCGAACTCGTCGACATCACCGACATCTTCGAGGGCTCCGAGTTCAAGGCGTTCGCCGGGAAGCACGTGCGCGCGCTGCCCGTGCCGGACGTCTCCGCCCAGCCGCGCAAGTTCTTCGACCAGCTCGGCGAGTTCGCGATCTCGCAGGGCGCGAAGGGTCTCGCCTGGGTGCGCGTCGGCGAGGACGGCACGCTGTCCGGCCCGATCGCCAAGTTCCTCACCGAGGAGAACGTCGCCGAGCTGACCAAGCGGCTCTCGCTCGCCGCCGGGCACGCCGTGTTCTTCGGCGCCGGTGAGTTCGACGAGGTCTCCAAGATCATGGGCGCGGTCCGCGTCGAGGCCGCCAAGCGCGCCGGGCACTTCGAGGAGGACGTCTTCCGGTTCTGCTGGATCGTCGACTTCCCGATGTACGAGAAGGACGAGGAGACCGGCAAGATCGACTTCTCGCACAACCCGTTCTCCATGCCGCAGGGCGGGATGGACGCGCTGGAGAACCAGGACCCGCTGGACATCCTGGCCTGGCAGTACGACATCGTCTGCAACGGCGTCGAGCTGTCGTCCGGCGCGATCCGCAACCACGAGCCCGACATCATGCTGAAGGCGTTCAACATCGCCGGGTACGACGCCGAGACCGTCGAGCGCGAGTTCGCCGGCATGCTGCGCGCGCTGCGCTTCGGCGCCCCGCCGCACGGTGGCATCGCCCCCGGCGTCGACCGCATCGTCATGCTGCTGGCCGACGAGCCCAACATCCGCGAGACCATCGCCTTCCCGCTCAACGGCAACGCCCAGGACCTGATGATGGGCGCGCCGACGGAGCTGGAGGAGTCGCGGCTGCGGGAGCTGCACCTGACGATCAGGAAGCCGCAGCCGAAGTAGTACCCGGGTAGTACCTGAGTAGGGGGCCGGAGATCATGACGATCTCCGGCCCTCTCTGCGTTCCGATAGGCATGTTGTTCATAACCGTGAACTTCTGACCAACCCGTTGACCTGAAGTGAACGGCTCCGTAGGGTCCTCCACGCACATGACGGGAATTCATGTACGTGAACAGGGGTACGACAACGATGTCAGAGGTATCGGAAACCGAGCAGAGGGCGGTCGGCAAGTTCCTGCGCCGCATGATGCCCCTCCTCGTCCTCATGCTGCTGGTCAACAACCTCGACCGCACCAACGTCGGCTTCATCCAGGACGAGTTGAAGGCGGACGTCGGGGTCGGCGCGACCGCGTACGGGCTCGGCGCCGGGCTGTTCTTCATCGGGTACGCCCTGTTCGAGGTGCCGAGCAACATGCTGCTGGAGCGGTTCGGCGCCCGCGTCTGGCTCACCCGGATCATGATCACCTGGGGCGCGGTGATCATCGCGATGAGCTTCATCCACAGCGTGACCTGGTTCTACGTCCTGCGCTTCCTGCTCGGCGTCGCCGAAGCCGGCTTCTTCCCCGGCGCGATGCTCTACATCACGCAGTGGCTGCCCGACGCGAGCCGGGGCCGCGCGACCGCGATCTTCCTCGGCGGCTCGGCCGCCGCCGGCATCATCACCGGGCCGATCACCGGCGCGCTCCTGGAACTGCACGGCGCCGGCGGATTCGCGGGCTGGCGCTGGATGTTCGCGCTCGAAGGCACGTTCTCGGTCCTGGTCGGCATCGCCGCCGGCTTCTTCCTCGTCTCCCGCATCGAGGACGCGCGCTGGCTGACCGCCGAGGAGAAGACCGCGCTGCGTACGGCGGTGGCGAACGACGAGGACGTCCGCAGCCGCGCGCCCCGCACGTCCCGGCTGCGGCTCATGTTCCACCCCCAAGTCGCCCTGCTCACCGGGGCGTTCTTCGCGATGACCCTCACGGGGTACGCCATCACCTTCTGGCTCCCGAGTCTCATCGAGGAGATCGGCGGGCTGTCCTCCTTCCAGGTCGGGCTGCTCTCCGCGATCCCCGCGGTGTGCTCGATGATCGCGATGTACTCCATGTCGCACTTCACGGACCGGGCCGAGGACCGGCGGCCGTACCTCGCGATCACGCTGGTGCTGTCGGCGGTGGGGACGTACCTCGCGACGCTCGGCGCCGTGGGCGTCTTCCTGGGCGTCATGGCCTGGCTCGACGACGGCTTCTGGCTCCACCCGAGCTGGTCGTCCCTGACGGTGTTCGCGACGGTCCTCGGCGTCGTCGTCCTCCTGCTCCTCGCGGCGGTGGCCCGAGCGGCGGGCCGGCGCGCGTGGGGCTTCGCCGCGGGAGCCCTCGGCGCTCTCGCCGCGGGCGTCACGGCGTCCACCCTCCTCCCGGAGCAACCGGCCTTCGCCCTACCGGCCCTCACCCTGCCGACAGCGGGCCTGGCCCTGAGCATCGGGGCGTTCACCCTCCCCGTCCCGGACCGCTGGTTCGCCCCTCGCCTCCGGGGAGACGACGATCGCTGGCTGTCCCACCTGGAGACACTCCTGCGTACCCGGCACGCGATGCCGAGGCGGCAGGCCCGCGCGCACGTGGAGGAGGCGCGCAGGCACTTGCGGACAGAAAGGGACACCGACCAGAGCACTTCCGGCCCGGGCCTCGCCGAAAAAACCTTCGGCCCCGCCGACCTCTACGCCCTCCACCTCACCGACGGCCCCCGCCGTACGCGCCGCCTGGCGCACCGCGAGCGCA
Organism: Streptomyces niveiscabiei; assembly: GCF_001419795.1. Classification (GTDB taxonomy): domain Bacteria; phylum Actinomycetota; class Actinomycetes; order Streptomycetales; family Streptomycetaceae; genus Streptomyces; species Streptomyces niveiscabiei. The sequence goes on along the minus strand of NZ_LIRL01000527.1, from coordinate 5,780 downwards.
ACGCGACAACAGCCTTCACCGTCCTGGCTGTTGCCCTCTCCTGGGACGAACTCCACCCGCCGTCGTCGAAGTTCTGGATGTACGTCGCGGGCCTCACGTGCCTGGTCGGGTACACGGCTCTCCTGTGGCTGCGCCCGGACAAGCCTTAGGTGCGGGTGGTCCGCGCGGAGGAGCGATCACCGACCGAGAAGGTGGATTCCGCCACGCTCCCGACGCGCACCCGCGTAGACGGCTCGGGCTTCTGGGTGAGGAAGTCCCGCAGGGTACGTCCGGTCGGTGCGACGTGCGGCGCGACGGCGACCAGCAGCGCACCGCCGACCGCTCATGAACCTCGGCATCCCCCTCGTCGTTGTGCGTGAACCCCTCCCACCACGCACGCCGCGGCCCCCCGCTCCCGGGTACGCTGTACCCCGCCCCGCCCGGAGACGAACGGGGCAAGGTGGGTTGCCCGAGCGGCCTAAGGGAACGGTCTTGAAAACCGTCGTGGCAGCGATGTCACCGTGGGTTCAAATCCCACACCCACCGCAGGTGAACGGCCTCTGACCAGTCGATACGGTCAGAGGCCGTTGTGTTGAGGGGTGCCCGCTGGCGACCGTTGTTCCCCGTGGCTTCCCGCACGATGGGGCACGGATGGGGCACGGGCTGGAACGCTACGAGTCCGAGGCAGGGGTGGTTCGACGTGGTGGTCAGGTCAACGTCTCATCGGGTTGGATGTCGACCGTGGATCCCACTCTTGTGAAAGCTCTGGTGGGCGGCATTGCTGTCGTAGCCGCCGCTGCCGTGACGGCTCTCTTTCAGTACGCGGCAAAGGTGCGTGAGGAACGTCGGCTTCTGCACGTTTCCCTCGTCGAGGCAGACACCAAGGTCGCAGGCGCGTTCGGCGAACTCATCGGTCGGTCTCATGGACGTGGCAGGTCTGAGCTGAGCGAAGCCTTGGTTCAGGCGCTGCTCGCGGAGGGCGTTCTCCTCGACACAGTCAGACAGGTCTACGCAGATCACGTACAGACCTCGTCGGACAAGCGCAGTGCAGTCAAGCAGGTGTTGGGTGACTTTCCGGTGTCGCATCCGATCGGAACGGATGACATGGATGCGACCTTGCAGGTCTTGGTTGCGCTCGGCAGGAAGCATGACGTCTTGACGCGTGCGGCACGCGGAGCTGTCGAAGGCAGACAGACGTGGAAGCCGCTCCCAGGCTCCGCCGAACTCGTTGCTGACCTGAAGAAGCACGAGGAGTGGAATCGCATGAGTCGAGTCGCGCGGTTGTTGCACCCAGGCCGACGTCCCTGACCTCCTCAACCCACCACTTACCCAGCTCCCATCCCGTCTGCCGT
>NZ_LIRL01000527.1:0-4420 GCF_001419795.1 Streptomyces niveiscabiei | reverse complement strand
GGCAGACGGGATGGGAGCTCGCCGCACCAGCCACTCACGGGCGGCACTCGCGAGCGGCGCCCCCATCCTGGAGCCTGAGCGCCCCCGCCGGAGGCATGTCATTGACCTGCGGGTGACTTCCTGGCTTCTGCCCGCTGCACGTAGCGCGCCGCCGGGGCGCGGCCAGCCGGGGCGCAGACAGGAGGCAGGCCGCGCCGCAGAGGCGGCGCGCGCCCGCGCTTGCGCGGGCCTTGATGAGGTAGAGATTCCTGTAACAGCTCAGCTGCTCAGGCGGTACTCCAGGACGTACGAACCGGCGTCCAGGAGCATCTGGTTGACCTCCACGGGGCGCTCGTCTTCGGTGAAGGCGGTGCGGCAGATCTCCAGGACCGGAGTGCCGGCCGCGAGGGCCAGAGCGGTCCGCTCCTCCTCGCTGGGCATCCGCGCCCGAAGCTCCTCGGAGAAGAGCACGGGTTCCGCGCCCAGCTCGGCCAGGCGGGCGTAACTGCCTCCCGGGCCCGTGTTCGGCTGGGCGATCGCCGTGTCTCGGACCAGATCCGCGGGGAGGTACGACGTCGCGATCTGCACTGGGCGGTCCTCGACGACGAACTTCCGGCTTCGCACGATGACGGCCGCCCCTGGCTCGAGGTTCAGCAACCGCCCGATCTGGCGCGGGGCCTCGGCCTCGTAGACCTGGACGTCGGTGACCAGGGGGCGTTGTGCGACATCGGCCGACCAGATGGACTGCCCTGCGTCTCGGCGGCTCTTGGAGAGGCGATCGTTCGCGACCCGGCGGATCGGCCTGAACTCCCGTACGTAGGTTCCGGACCCTGGGCGTGCGACCGCCAGGCCTTCGCTCACGAGGATCTTGAGCGCCTGATTGGCGGTCATCTTGGCGACGCCGTATGTCTTCACCAGCGAGGGTTCACCGGGCAACCGATCGCCCGGCACCAGCTCCCCGGACTCGATCCGCGCCCGGAGATCGTCGGCGATCTGCCGCGCAGTCTCGGGCATGTCTCTCTCCACTCGTCGATGCTCCCTAGGGTGGTCAGCCTACCCGGCACCCCCTTCCGGACGCACGAGCGTGTACCCGATCGCTCACCGAACGCACCGACTTCCGCAGGTCTCGTTGACATCCCTAGGGAGGTTTGGTTTCAATCTCCCTAGGGAGGTAAACACTCCCTGAAGAAGGGCGACGCCCCTACCGCCAAGCAGATGCGCCGCCCCACCCCTCTTCCAAGGGAGCCTCCATCATGCCTGTCTCGCTGATCCACGCCGGTCGGCCGACCGGCGTCTTAGCGCCGAGGATCATTCGCCGCACGGCCCGTAGCTGCGCGGTGTGCGGCAAGACGCGTTGCCAGGACGCGAACGTCTGCCGCACGGCCTTCGGTACCACCGAGTGGCTGGAGTGCCCGGCCTGCGCGGGCAGCGGCTACGACACCACCGGATTTCAGCTCTACTGCCCCGACTGCGGCGGCGCGAAGGTCCTGGAGGTCGAGATCATCGATGCTCCGGGGGTGGTCGAGTGACGGTGTTCCCCGTCGCCCCTGAGGCCGTGGCCGGTGCTGCGGCCTCCATGGGGACCGACGCCGTGACCCTGGCTGATCTGCTGCGAGTCGCCTCGGCTCCCGGGTTCGACCGATGGCGCGATCAGGTACGCCGTACGGGTGGCTGCTCGGACCCGATCCACTTGTCCGGTACGACGGTCACCCGTGACGCCCGGACCGGGGATGTCCTCTACTCGTACTCCACGGCCGAGGAGCCGGGCGGACGCCTCCGGGTCGCCTGTGGCAACCGGCGGGCCTCCCGCTGCCCCTCCTGTGCCTGGACGTACGCGGGCGACGCCTACCACCTCATACGGGCCGGACTCACCGGTGACCCGCGCATGGGGATTCCCGACGAAGTACGTATCCACCCCGGCGTGTTCGTCACCCTGACCGCGCCCTCCTTCGGGCCGGTCCACAACCGTCCCGAGAAGGGTCGCTGCCGATGCGGTGTCGCCCACTCCGAGGACGCCGCCGAACTCGGCACGGCGCTCGACTCTGACACGTACGACTACGCCGGGGCCGTTCTCTGGAACAACCACGCCGGGGACCTCTGGCGACGCTTCACGATCTACCTACGCCGGGAGATCGCCGCTCGCGCTGGCATCACTCAGGCCACGCTGCGGGAGGTCTGCCGGATCTCCTTCGGCAAGGTCGCCGAGTTCCAGAAGCGCGGGGCGATCCACTTCCACGCCATCGTCCGGCTGGACGGCCCTGCCGGTCCGGATGACACCCCGCCCGAGTGGGCCAGTACGGCACTGCTCGGGGATGCGATCCGTGATGCCGCCGCCCGGGTCTCCGTCCCGTTGGCACCTGCCGATGACCACCCGGCGCGCGTCCTGCGCTGGGGTGCCCAGGTCGACGTACGGGCCATCGGCACCGACGGCCAGGAGCTGAACGAACAGGCCGTGGCCGCGTACGTCGCGAAGTACGCCACCAAGGCGGCCGAGTCCACCGGCACGGTCGACCGCCGCGTCGGGGAGCTCTCCGAACTCGACAGGCTGCCCGAGCTGCCCGACCACACTCGACGTCTGATTCGAGCCTGTCATGCCCTTGACCAGCACTACCCGGACCGCAAGCTCTGGGCCTGGGCCCACATGCTCGGCTTCCGCGGGCACTTCCTCACCAAGTCCCGCCGTTACTCCTCGACCTTCGCCGAACGCCGCCAGGTCCGTGCCGACTTCCGCGCGCGGCAAGAGCGTCGGGAGCGAGGGCTGCCCGAGGACCCGGACGACGCGGAGGGCTCCACGCTCGTGCTCGCCCACTGGTCCTACGCCGGGCACGGGCACACCCCCGGCGAATCCTGGCTTGCCGCATCGATCGCGAAGGAGATCCGACTGAACCGAGAGACGGCCCGTGAGGCCCTTGCTGACATAAGCGATCTTGAGGCTGCGGGGGAGTGGTGAGCGTGGATCGACTACTGAGCGTGCAGGAGGTCGCCGATCGGCTCGGTACCGGCGTGAGGTTCCCCCGTCGGCTTGTTGAAGAACGTCGCATCACCTTCGTGAAGGTCGGCCGACACGTGCGGATCCCGGAATGGGCTCTTGAGGCGTATGTGGCCGAGAACACCGTGCAGCCGATCACTCTTCGGCCCAACGTGCTCAGGAGGGCCGCCTGATGGCTGGCAAGCGCAAGTCCCGCCGTGCCTTCGGCCGGATCCGCAAGCTCCCCTCAGGCCGCTTCCAGGCTCGATACCCGGGGCCCGATGGAGTGCTCCGCCCGGCCGACCGGACGTTCGCCACCACGACGGACGCCGACCGTTGGCTTGCCCGGAAGCGCATCGAGATCGAGGAAGGGCACTGACTCGACCCCGCCGAGGGGCAGACGACCGTACGCGACTGGGCGGCCCGGTGGCTCGCAGCCGTCTCCCCACAGCTCAAGCACAAGACACAGGCGTCGTACCGATCACTGATCAACTCGCTGATCGACCCGGCCCTTGGGGACCGCGAGTTGTCCAGCCTCAGGCCGATCACGGTTGCCGAGTGGGTCGGAGCGATGAAGACCAAAGGGCTCAGCGCTTCCAGGATCCGGCAGGCGTACCGCGTCCTGTCGCAGATCATGCGGGCCGCCGTCGACAACGACATGATCCCGCAGACCCCCTGCCGGGGCGTGAAGCTGCCTCGGATGCCGCAGACCGAGCCGCACATCCTCACTCCCCTCGAAGCCTCCCGGCTCGTCCGGAGTGCCGCCGAGCCGCATGACCATCTGATCGCGCTTCTCGCGTACGCGGGCCTGCGAGTTGGAGAGGCGTTCGCCCTTCGGCGCTCGGACATCGACGTGTCCGGCGGCTTCGTCTTGGTCGACGAGAACCTTGCCGAGGCCAACGGCACCCTCGTCTTCGACACCCCGAAGTCCCATCAGAAGAGGCTGCTTCGCGTCGGCCCCTCGCTGGCGAAGCGGCTCGGCCGGCACTTGGAGACTCTGCCCGGCGGGGATGACGCGCTCCTGTTCACGACCCCGGGCGGCAAGCCGATGCGCTACAACCAGTGGCGCAAGGCCTACTTCGACCCGGCCGTGTCGGCGGCCGGACTCACCGACCTGACCCCGCATGACCTCCGTGCCTCGCACGGGACTTGGGTCGCCGACCGGTACGGCGTGATGACCGCCGCTCACCGGCTCGGCCACTCGAACGCGAGCGTCACGACCCGGCACTACGCCCGGCCGGTCGCCGGTCGCGACGACCAGGTCGCCGAAGCGGCCGACTCCTGGCTGAGCGGGCACGATCACGAGCCTGGGGCACGTAGCGGGCACGATGGCGATGATGACGGGTCCGCAGGCGTGCTCGTACCCGTCTGACCTGCTGCGGAGCGTCCCGCCTGCCCGACCGACGAGAGATCTTGAAAACCGTCGTGGCAGCGATGTCACCGTGGGTTCAAATCCCACACCCACCGCAGGTG
>NZ_LIRL01000526.1 GCF_001419795.1 Streptomyces niveiscabiei | reverse complement strand
CCTGCCACCCGGCACTGACAACGCCCCGGCGGCGGCCTCCCGATGACGGTCACTCCGATGCCCGAACCCCGATGTCCGAATTGATCATATTTGCCCTTTATGTGGATATATGGGGTGAGTGGGTTTTCATGAGACTCCATGGGACTCCATCGAGACGAGGAGCAGCATGCGCAAGGAACCACTGCGGAGACGGGTCCGACGGCGGATCGCCGTCGGCCTCGTGCTGGCCGTGTGCGCGGCCGGCGCGCCCGTCGCCCAGGCCGTCTCGGCCCCGGGGCCGGCGAAGGGCAAGGGCGCCGGCGACGGCGCGGTGACCGTACGGGTCGTCACCGAGGTGAACGCCGACGGCGCCTACGACAGCGCCCTGGAGCCCGGCATGGCGGGCGTGACCGTCACCCTGACGGACGACGCGGGCCAGAAGCTGACGGCGACGACCGACGCGGACGGGCTCGCGACCTTCACCCCGGCGTCCTCGGCGCTGACCGGCGGCAAGTACCGGATCGAGGTGCGGAACCCCGACACGGCCACCTACCAGCCGGCGATCGCGGGCCTCGGCACGGGCGCCGACGTGATCCGCTCGAACACCGGCTTCGTGGACGTCTCGGGCGGCGCGAACGCCACGTACACCACCGGCTTCTGGGAGCCGGACGTGTACTACCCGGAGACCCCGACGCTGGTCACGGCGGGCCTCGCCAAGGGTGACGCGACCGGCATGCAGGGCCTGGTGCAGTTCGACGGCAACCTCACGAAGACCCCGCCCGGCGGCGCGGTCACCCAGCTCACCGACAACACCGCCCAGCAGGCCGTCTTCGGTATCGGCACCGACCGCTCCGGCAACGTCTTCATGGGCACCTCGGTGAAGCGGCACACCGAGTACGGCCCGGCCGGACCCGTCAACGCGATCTACCGCTACAACAGCACCAGCAAGGCGGTGACGACGTTCACCACCCTGCCCGGCGCCCTCACCCCGCACGACTCCGCGAACAACTACCTCCACGACGACGCCGTCTACAGCAAGGTCGGCCGCGAGGGCCTCGGCGACGTCGACGTCTCCGGCGACGGCAAGACGCTGTACGCCGTCAACCTGAACGACTCGAAGCTGTACACCGTGCCGATCACCGGCACCGGCGACGGCGTCACGGCCGGTACGCCGGCCTCGTACGCCATCCCGAAGCCGGCGTCGTGCGTCGGCGACTGGCACCCGTACGGCATCGGCGTGCGCGGCAAGCGCGTGCTGGTCGGCGGGGTGTGCGGCGCCGAGTCGACCGTCACCCCGATGCTGGCGTGGGGCGACCCCTCCCAGCTGAGCGCGCACGTCTCCGAGTTCAAGGGCGGCTCGTTCAGCGAACTGACCTCGTACGCGCTCAACTTCGACCGGGGCTGCGCGTACCGCTTCGTCGGCGCGGCGGGCTACCGCTGCGACGACACGACGACGGTCGGCCAGCGGATGAGCGCCGACTGGGAGGCGTGGAACGAGCGGGTGCCGGCGCCCGAGGAGCACACGTTCGTCTCCGCGCCGCAGCCCATGCTGTCCAACATCGAGATCGCCGACAACGGCGACCTGATCATGGCCTTCCGCGACCGCTTCGGGGACATGCAGGGCAGCCGCACCTACTCCTTCGGCTCGACGACGACCCAGGTCGCGGCGGTGGCCGCCGGCGACGTGCTGCGGGCGTGCCTGTCGGGGTCGACGTACACGCTGGAGAACAACGCCTCCTGCGGATCGTTCACGGGTGCCAACCCGAACAACCAGCAGGGCCCGGGCAACGGCGAGTTCTACGACGACACGACCGTCCTGTCCGACGCCCACCACGACCAGATCACCGAGGGCGGCACCGCGCTCCAGCCCTACCGCAAGAAGCTGTGGACGACCGCCTTCGACCCGTGGACGAACCAGGCGTACGAGCAGGGCGTCCGCGAGTGGGTCGCCGACGGCTCGGCGCCCACCACCAGGAAGCGGGCGGACGACAGCGGCACGATCATCGGCAACCAGCTGATCAAGTCGACCTGGGCCGACGGCGCGAACCTGTTCGGCAAGGGCAACGGCCTCGCCGACCTGGAGCTGATCAGCACCCCGCCGCCGGTCCAGATCGGCAACCGGGTCTGGTACGACGTGGACGGCGACGGCGTCCAGGACCCGTCCGAGGCGCCGATCCCGGGCGTCGTCGTCACCCTGACAGCCCCTGACGGCACGAAGCTCACCGCGACGACCGACGCCAACGGCGAGTACTACATCGGCACCCCGCAGGGCCTGGCGCCGAACACGACGTACGACGTCACCTTCGACCCGTCCGGCGCCGACACCTCCGGCCTGCCCGGCACCCCCGCCGCCAAGGACCTCCAGTTCACGAAGGCGAACGCGGGCAGCGACACCCACGTCAACTCCAAGCCCGACAGCACCGGCAGGACGACGGTGGCCGTGGGCGACCCCGGCTACACCAACCACGACGTCGACGCGGGCCTGACGCCGCTCAACAAGCTGGGCGACTACGTCTGGTACGACGAGAACGGCGACGGCATCCAGGATCCGGCGGAGAAGCCGGCGTCCGGGATCACCGTCAAGCTGATCGACCCGGCGACCGGCAACACCGTCAAGACCACGACGACCGGCACCGACGGCAAGTACCTCTTCGACAACCTGCCCGACGGCAAGTACAAGGTCTGCTTCGACAAGCCGGCCGGCTACCAGTGGACCAAGCAGAACGCGGGCGCGGTCGGCGACGACTCGGTCGTGGACCCGTCGACCGGCTGCTCCGGCGAGGTCACCCTCGGCCCGGCCAACCGCGCCGACCTCACCCAGGACGCCGGTCTGACGCCGCTCAACAAGGTCGGCGACTACGTCTGGTACGACGACAACGGCAACGGCATCCAGGACCCGGGCGAGAAGCCCGCTTCCGGGGTCCCGGTCAAGCTGATCGACCCGGCGACCGGCAACACCGTCAAGACCACGACGACCGGCACCGACGGCAAGTACCTCTTCGAGGACCTGCCCGACGGCTCGTACAAGGTCTGCTTCACGGCACCGGCCGGCTACCAGTTCACGAAGCAGAACGCGGGCGCCTCCGGGAACGACTCGGTCGTCGACCCGAAGACCGGGTGCTCGGCGCCGGTCACGCTGGGCCCGCTGAACCGGACGGACCTCACGCTCGACGCGGGGCTCACGCCGCTCAACAAGCTGGGCGACTACGTCTGGTACGACGACAACGCGAACGGCATCCAGGACAAGGGCGAGAAGCCCACCCCCGGGGTCACCGTGAAGCTCATCGACCCGGCGACCGGCAAGACGCTCGGCACGACCAAGACCGACGCGCAGGGCAAGTACCTCTTCGACAACCTGCCCGACGGCTCGTACAAGGTCTGCTTCGTCAAGCCGAACGGCTACCAGTGGACGAAGCAGAACGCGGGCGCGGTCGGCAACGACTCCGTCGTCAACCAGAAGACCGGCTGCTCGAACCCGGTCACGCTGGGTCCCGGACACCGTTCGGACCTGACGCTGGACGCCGGCCTGGTCAAGGAGCTGAACCTGACGGTCCTGACGACCGACGCCAAGACCGGTACGCCGCTGGGCAGTACGGTCGTCCAGCTGTGGCGGGTCGTCGACGGCAAGAAGACGCTCGTCGGTGACTGCTCGACCCCGGCCAACGGCAAGTGCTCCTTCGGGAAGCTGCCGCCCGGTACGTACTACGCGGTCGTCAAGGACGTCCCCGAGGGCTACGACCTGCCGAAGAACCCGACGACCAAGACGTACCAACTCACCGTGAAGAACAACGGGTTGATCATCAAGATCCCGATTCCGCGCGGGGAGCCGTGCAAGGGGAAGAAGTGCTGATCCTCCTCTCCTGAACGGGTCAGGGCCGCGTACCCCACGGGGTGCGCGGCCCTTTCCGTTGCGCCAACTATCCGCTGTAGACGCCGACTTCGCGCAGCGAGTACCCCCACTCGGTCCCCCGCTGCACCCCCTGCACGCGGACGTACCGCGCCGGGACCGCCGTGAAGCGGACCGTGTCGAGGCCGCCGTCACCGGCCGAAGTCGACCACGCCGTACGCCAGTTGGTGCCGTCCGTGGAGACGTCGACGCGGTACGCCTTGCCGTACGCCCGCTCCCAGTCCAGCGTCACCCGCCCCACCAACTGCGTGGCGCCGAGGTCGGTCTGCCAGGACTGCGCGTCGCTCCAGTCGCTGGCCCAGCGCGTGGAGTTGTCGCCGTCGATCGCCCGGCCGGGCTGGTAGCTGGTGAACGGGTTGGACTCCGAGGAACTGGCGCTCGCGGTGCCGGTCCGGGCGAGGTTCACGCCCGCCCGGTGGCCCTCGGTGGCGCCCCAGGTGCCGAGGTAGGACTCGGCACCCCGGAAGAGGTCGCCCACGGCGTCCTGGCCGCCGGACTTGCGGATGCTTTCGATCCAGTCGGGGATCAGCCCGGCGTGCGCGGCGCCGTCGGTGTTGATGTCGAACGTGCGCTGCCCGCTGGTCTGCCGGTCGATGACCGAGCCGCCGTCGACGCTGGTGAAGGGGTACGTCACCTTCGTCGTCGTCTCGCCGCGCGGGCCGGGGTGCTCGCCGACGCCGTTGAAGTCGGTGCCGAAGCCGTAGCCGACGCCGTACTTCTCGCGCAGCGCGTCCGTGCGGGCGGCCTCCTTCACGAACTCCTCGGTGCCGTGCATGTACTGGGCGACGAAGCCGCCGAGCGAGTAGACCCGCTCGGTCCACTTGAGGTCCATCCAGCTGTGCGAGGAGAGCACGCCGGGGTAGGACGCGGCCTCGAACATGTCGAGCACCCGGCCGGTGGCCTTGACGCTCATGTGGTCGATCTCCAGCATCATCTTGCGCTGCATCATGCCGCGTACGGCGTACTCGCCGAGTTCGGTCAACCCCCGCTTGTTGCACTGGGCTTCGCCCTCGTACGCGGGCACCTCGACGCCGTCCGGCAGCTCCTCCTCCGCCTGGGAGGCGGCGCCGCCGATGGGGTTGTCGTGCATCGCGGTCGTGCACTTCTCGGTCTGCCAGAACGTGCCGGTCGACAGGAACTGGCCGACGTTGATGGCGGTGCCGAGGCCGCCCTCGTCGAAGCGGACGCCGCACAGCGCGTTGTCGAACTTGTGGCACAGGAACATGGAGCGCACGCCGAGCGCGTACAGCTCGTCGAGGCCCTTGTCGATGTCGGCCCGGGAGCACTGCGCGACGTCCAGGACCTGCTTGCAGCCGAACGGCTCCGAGGTCTCGACGCCCAGGATCACCGCCAGCTTGCCCTGTTCGATGACCTTCCGCGCCTGCTCGCTGTCGGTGACGATACGGAACCAGCCCTTGCCGGTGCCGCCGTACTGCCGGTCGATGTACGCCTGGAGGTCGTACGTCAGCTTCGCCTGGAGGCGGATCGACGTCATCTCGTCGCAGGAGCGGTCCTTGAAGAAGTACACCGAGCAGATCACGCCGTTGGTGACCAGGTCGTTCACCAGGACGCGCTGGCCGCCGCGCCAGGCGCGCTCCACCCAGGCGTAGTAGTTCGCCTGGTGCGTCATCGAGTCGTACGCGGGCCAGTCCTTGAAGGTCGGCCAGCCCGTCGGGTCGTGCTTGCCGTCGCCGCCGTGGGTGATGTAGTCGAAGATCGCGAGGGTGCCGTCCGGGTAGTGCTCCGGGCAGTCCTTCAGCGCGTCCGCCACGCCGGCCTCCGAGAAGACCTTGCCGCAGATCAGCCGGCCGCCGAACGCCTCGTTGGAGAAGAGGTGGTTGTGGGCGTCGACGAAGCCGCGTACCTCTCCGGCCGCGTTCGTGCCGGTGAAGGGTTCGCCGGTGACGTTGATCTGGGAGTCGGGGGTGGGG
>NZ_LIRL01000525.1 GCF_001419795.1 Streptomyces niveiscabiei | reverse complement strand
GCCGCCGCGGCGGCCCCCACCACCGGGTGCGGCAAGGCGCCCGCCCTCGGCAACGGGACGTACACGATCCAGAGCGGCGGCAAGAACCGCACGTTCATCCTCAAGGTCCCCGACGGCTACGACCGCAACCGCCCCTACCGGCTCGTGTTCGGCTTCCACTGGCTGGGCGGGACCTCCACCGACGTCTCCACCGGCCGCACGGTCGAGACCGGCACCTGGGCCTACTACGGGCTCCAGCGGCTCGCGAACAACAGCGCGATCTTCGTCGCGCCCCAGGGCCTCAACAACGGGTGGGCGAACTCCGGCGGCGAGGACGTCGCCTTCACCGACGCCATGCTGCGGCGCATCGAGGACGGCCTGTGCGTGGACACCACGCAGCGCTTCGCCCTCGGCTTCAGCTACGGCGCCGCCATGTCGTACTCCCTCGCCTGCTCGCGCGCCACCGTCTTCCGCGCCGTCGCCGTCCAGAGCGGCGGGCAGCTCAGCGGTTGCTCCGGTGGCACCCAGCCCATCGCCTACCTGGGCGTGCACGGTCTGCGGGACAACGTCCTCGGCATCGCCGGCGGGCGCTCGCTGCGCGACCGGTTCGTCCGCACCAACGGCTGCACCGCGCAGAACCCGCCCGAGCCCGACCAGGGCAGCCTCAGCCACCGCGTCACCACGTACGCGGGCTGCTCGGCCGGGCACCCCGTCGCCTGGGCCGCGTTCGACGAGGGCCACATCGCCGCCCCGCAGGACGGCGCCCCCGGCGACAGCGGCTCCCGGACCTGGCTGCCCGCCGAGATCTGGCGGTTCTTCACCCAGTTCCGGACCAGCTGACTCACGGCCGGACGCGGTTCGCCGGGGTCGGCTCACCCCGGCACCGGTCGTGAGGCCAGCCGCCCCTGCGCCGTGTCCCAGCCGGCACGGCGCAGGCGGTCGGCCGGGGCGCGCAGGGAGGCGTACGAGTCCTCAGCGCCCCCACGTGCCCGAACCCACCCGCTCCGCGTCTCCCCTCACGCCCTGTCCGGGCGCGGCCCGTCGTCCTCGGTGCGTCCCCGGACCGTCCTGCGGAAGTCGAGCGGGGCCAGGCCCGCGCGGTGGGCGAAGTACTTGCTGAACTGCGACGGGCTGCTGAACCCGAGCTGGCCGGAGATCTGTCCCGAGGTCCGGTCGCCGTGGGCGAGCAGGCGCTTGGCCTCCAGCATGACCCGGCGGTCGATGAACTCCTTGGCGCTGAGCCCGGCGGCATGGCCGGTCGACCGGGCGAGTGTGCGGGCGGAGTAGCCGAGCTGGTGTGCGTAGTCCTCCACGCGCCGGGTCCGGGCGAAGTCGCGTTCGACCGCGGCGCGGAACCGCAGGAACGTCTCGTCCGGCTCCGGGGCGGGGCTGCCGGCGGGGACGCTGAGGTGGGCCAGGCGCAGCAGCAGGACCGCGAGAAGGTTGCGCAGGGCGAGCACGTGCACGTCCAGGGGCAGTTGCCCGAGTGAGCGGAACTCCCGGCCGAGGTGGTGAAGGGCCAGGTCCACGGCGTCGGCGTCGTCGCCGTCCGGGGTGGTGGCCGGGGCCGCGTGCGGGTCGTCCACGCGGGCGGCCGTCGCGGTGGTCCGGTCGAGCGCGTCCTCCCGGAAGAGGATCAGCGTGCCCTCGGCTCCGCCGGTGTCGCCCCACTGGTGCACCTGCCCGGGGCGCACCCACAGCCAGGACCCCGGTGTGAGGGCGTAGCCGTGGAAGTCGACGGTGTGCCGGAGGGCGCCCGCGGTGACGGCGAGCAGGTGATGGAAGTCGGGGCGCTGCGGCCGGGTGAGCGCGGGTCCGGCGACCCGGCGCCGCAGTTCGGCCAGCGTCATGACCTCGATCCCGGCGGGGGTGCCCGCGGGCGCGGCGAACGGGATCTCGGGGATCTTCCGCGGGGGTCTGTGTCGTTCTCCGGCCACCATCGGTCGCGACTCTACCCGGCCCGCCAGGGTCGGGCATGTCGGCTTTTGAACATCATCCGTCGCGAACGGCCCCGGACTTCCCCCGTCGGCGGGCCTAATTTGTCCATGTCACCGCTCGATCGCGGGTGTCGTCCCCCCTCAGATCCTCACGCAAGGAAGACAGTCATGAGCAGCACCAAGAACACGGTCCTCCAGGCCGCCGCCGAACTCTTCGGCGACAAGGACCCCTCCGCCGTGGACCGCTGGGTGGCCACGGACTACACGCAGCACAGCGCGCTCGCCGCCGACGGCCCGCAGGCGCTGCGCGGGCTCGTCGCCGGCCTGGGCAAGGACTTCCGCTACGACGCTGCCCGGGTCATCGCCGACGGCGACCTCGTCGTCCTCCACGGCACCTACCACAGCTTCGGTCCGGCCCCGCTGGTCGGTTTCGACGTCTTCCGTGTCGACGCGGACGGCAAGCTGGCCGAGCACTGGGACGCGCTCACCCCGCTGGTCGCCGAGACCGTCTCCGGCCGCTCCCAGACGGACGGCCCCGCCGAGGTCACCGAGCCCGGCGCGACCGACGCCAACCGTGCCCTGGTGGCCGAGTTCGCCGAGAAGGTCCTCGTCGGCGCCGACTACTCGGTGCTCGCCGACTACATCTCCACCGAGACGTACCACCAGCACAACCCCGACGCCGCCGACGGCCTCGACGGGTTCGGCGCGGCTGCCGCCAAGTGGGCCGAGCAGGGCAAGCACCTCGTCTACAGGAAGGTCCACCGGGTCGTCGCCGAGGGCGAGTTCGTCCTGACCCAGTCCGAGGGCGAGTTCGGCGTGCCCGTCGCCTACTACGACCTCTTCCGCGTCGCCGACGGCAGGATCGTCGAACACTGGGACGTCATCGCCCCTATTCCGGCCGAACTCCCGCACCCCAACGGCCTGTTCTGACGGCAGGGGCCGCTGTCCGGGCCTCGCCGCGACAGGGGGCGATACATGTGATGTCTCGCAGTCGGCCCATCGCTCCAAACCTGAGCAAAAAGCCTCAACTCCCCCTGAGTATCCCGTGATTCATCCCTGCACGAGGGTTGACCCGTCTGACACGCGGATGAGATTCCTTGGACTCGTCCGCCTCATCCCCCACAGACGTTTCGGGAGTCACCGTGTCAGCAGGCCCCTCACGCAGGCAGATTCTGGGTGCGGCCGGTGCGACCGCCGTCGCGACGGCGCTGCCTCTGGTCGGCGGCCCGGGCTCGCGAGCCCGGGCCGCCGACCTGCCGCAGGACAGCCTCGCCCGGCTGGTCGACCTGCGCTTCGGCATGTTCAACCACTTCAACCTCGGCACCTTCACCGACGAGGAGTGGGCGGCCCCGCACCAGAGCCCGGGGCTCTTCGCGCCGACCGCCGTCGACTGCGCCCAGTGGGCCGCGGCAGCGGCGGCGGCGAAAATGAGCTACGGCGTGCTGACGACCAAGCACCACGACGGCTTCTGCCTGTGGCCCACCGCCTACGGCGAGCAGAACGTCAGCCGCAGCCCCTACCCGCACGACATCGTCGCGCAGTACGTCGAGGCGTTCCGCGCGCACGGCCTGAAGGTCGGCCTGTACTTCTCGATCTGGGACCGCACCCACAGCGTCGAGGCGTACGACACCCGCCACGGCGTCGGCGCGCAGGAGGCGGTCCAGCCCGCCGACCTGACCTACATCCTCGGCCAGATCACCGAACTCCTCACCGGATACGGGGAGATCGACCTGTTCGTGACGGACGGCTGGGCCTGGCAGATGGGCCAGCAGGCCGTCTCCTACCAGCGGGTGCGCGAGCACGTGAAGGCGCTCCAGCCGAACATCGTGATGATCGACCACGGCGCGCTGTCCGTGCCCTTCCTCGGCGACGCCATCTACTTCGAGGAGCCGCTCGGCGTCACGGCCCCGGCGGGCAACACGTACGCCGCGCTCCAGGGGCAGACGATCAGCGACGGCTGGTTCTGGCATCCGAGCACCCCGGCGAAGGACCCGATGAGCAGGGCGGCCATCCTCTCCCACCTGGCCGACCTGGAACCGAAGTACACGTCGTTCATCCTCAACTGCCCGCCGAACCGTGACGGCGTGCTCGACGCCAACATCGTGCGGCGCCTGGCCGAGGTCGGCGCCGCCTGGAGCCCGGACGCCTCCAGGCCCCCGCTGCCCGCGCAGCCCCCGCGCGTCGAGCACCCCGTCACACCGGTCGGCGCCTATGCCACCGCCTTCCACACCGGCGAGGGCCCGCTCCACGCGATCGACGGGCTGAGCGACCGCGGCTTCGAGACCTGCTGGTCCACCTGGAGCCTGCCGCTGCCCCAGTCCGTCACCATCGACCTCGGCGGCGTCTGGAGCGGCATCTCGTCCCTGGAGTACCTCCCCAAGCAGTGGAACCGCACCGGCTCCACAGACGGCGACATCACCGCGTACACCGTGCACACGAGCACCGACGGGGTCTCCTTCACCCAGGTCGCGAGCGGCGCCTGGCCCGGCGACCGGACTCTCAAGACGGCGCAGTGGACCGCCGGGGACGCGGGTTTCGTACGGATCACCGTCACCGCGGGCACCGGCGGGTACGCCAACATCGGCGGGCTCAGGATCGGCAGCCGGACCGCGAGGCCGGTGCTGCGGTCCACCACGCTGCCCGGGGACGGCACGGTCTACCGGCTGGTCGCGCGGCACAGCGGCAAGGTGGCCGACGTCAGGGGCGGGACCGCGAACGGCACGCAGGTCGTCCAGTGGCCGTGGTCCGGCTCGGCGCACCAGCGGTGGACGTTCGCCTCCACCGGGGACGGCTACTTCACGGTCCGCGGCGTCGGGAGCGGCCGGCTCCTGGAGATCGGGGGCCTGTCCCGCGCGGAGGGAGGCGCCGCCGGGATCTGGGACGCCGCCGACGCCCCGCAGCAGCACTGGGCTCTCACCCCGACCGGCGACGGCCACCACTTCCTCACCAACCGCCTCAGCGGACTCGCCCTCGACGTCAGCGGCGGGCTCACCGACGACGGCACGGCCCTCGACCAGCGGACGTACACCGCAGCCGCCCGGCAACAGTGGCGGATCGTCCCCGTCTAAGGAGACCACCTCTGACCTGCACCTTCACGCCCATCGATCGACCCTGTCACTCGACATTACCGCTCGATATTGTCACTTGACCAAGTTGCCTGTACGGTGAGGGCACCGAAGCACGCGACAAGGAGTGGCCATGAGCAGCGGGCAGAACGAGAACACGACGGACGTCGTCGTCATAGGGGCGGGACTGGCCGGGCTGACCGCCGCGCGGGAGCTGGTGGCGGCCGGCCGGTCCGTCGCCGTGCTGGAGGCGCGGGACCGGGTCGGGGGTCGGCTGCTGAACCACCGTCTCGGGGACGGCCAGGTCACCGAGATCGGCGGGCAGTTCGTCGGCCCCACCCAGGACCGCATCCTGGCCCTGGCCCGCGAGGTCGGCGTGGACACCTACCGCGCCGAGATCCCCGGCGAGAACGTCTACGTGCACGACGGCAGGGCCAAGCGCTACTCCGGCCACACGCCTCCGGACCTCCTCGCCCTCCCCGACATGGGCATCGCCCTGGCCCGGATCGCGCAGGCCGCCGCGAAGGTGCCCCCGCACGCCCCGTGGCAGGCGGCGAAGGCGCGGGAGCTGGACGGCATGACGTACGAGAGCTGGCTGCGCAAGGCGGAGATCACCGGCGCCGGCGTCGACATGATCAACATCTTCCTGAACTCCGCGTACGGCGGCGAGGCGCGGGACGCGTCCGCGCTGTTCAGCCTCTGGTACGTCGCGACGTTCGGCGACGAGACGCACCCCGGCACGATGGAGCGCGGCACCGGCACCACGGGCGGCGCGCAGGACAGCCGTTTCGTCGGCGGTTCACAGCTCGTCGCGCAGCGGCTGGCCGAGGAACTCGACGGCCGGGTCCACCTCTCGGCGCCCGTGCGCCGGATCAGCCAGGACTCCACCGGCGTCACCGTCGTCTCGGACGCCGGGACCTGGCGGGCCGGCCATGTCGTGGTCGCCGTACCGCCGGTGCTCGCCTCGCGGATCGTGTGGGACCCGCTGCTGCCGGCCCAGCAGGACCAGCTCCTCCAGCGGCTCCCGTTCGGGACGCTCATGAAGTGCGTGGCCGTCTACGACAAGCCGTTCTGGCGGGCCGAGGGGCTCTCGGGGATGGGGCTGCTGCGCGGGGGCTCCCCGATCCGGGAGATGTTCGACAACTCCCCGCCGGACGGCGGTCAGGGCGTCCTCATGGGCTTCCTCGGCGGCAAGGAGTGGCGCACGTGGGCCCACCGTCCGGCCAAGGAGCGCCGGGGCGCCGTCCTGCGGTCCTTCGCGCAGGTCGTCGGGGACCGCGCGTTCGACACGGTCGACTACGTCGAGCAGGACTGGACGGCCGAGCAGTGGACCCAGGGCGGCCCCACCTCGGTCGCGGCGCCGGGCGTGCTCACCGGTTTCGGCGAGTGGATGGGCCGGCCGTTCGGGCGGGTCCACTGGGCGGGCGCCGAGTTCTCGCCGTACTGGAACGGGTTCATGGACGGCGCGGTGCGCTCCGGACAGGACGCCGCGACCGAACTCCTCAAGCAGGGCTGACCGGCGACCGCCGTAGCGAAAGGCACTTCCCCCATGAACTCCTTCATCGTCACCGAACACGCCGTCATCGACGCCCCCGTGCACCGGGTCTGGGAGGTCGTCTCCCGCACCGACCGCTACGCCGAGTGGGTCGCCGGGGTGATCGAGGTGACCCGCCACCACGGCGTCGCCGTCGAGGGCGAGACGTACGCCGAGCGCAACCGCACCCTCGGGCCGCTGAGCACCTCGTCCGTCTGGACGGTCCGGGACGTCGTCCCGATGGCCTGCCGGGTCGACACGGGCACCGGGTTCGCGCCCCTGCGGGACATGACCAGCATCTTCGAGTTCCAGCCGATCGGGGACCAGGGCCGGGAGCGGACCGAGATGACGTACCAGGTGGAGTACTCCATCGGACTCGGCCCCCTCGGACAGTTCCTCAACCGGATCCAGGAGCCCGGTATGCGCGTCAACATGCGGGCCTCCATGGCCAACCTCGACCGCCTGCTGCGCTCCGAGGCGACGGCGACCGCCCCCTGACCCCGCCGGGACGGGGCACCGCCCGCGATCCGCCGTCCGACGGATCGCGGGCGGGTGTGTTCAGCCCTGGTAGGGGGCGGTGACGTCCAGGACCCAGGTGACGCCGAAGCGGTCGGTGAGCATGCCGTACAGCGGGGCCCACGGGGCGGGCTCCAGGGGGCGTACGACGGTCGAGCCGTCGGCGAGCTTCTCCCACAGGGCGGTGACCTCCGCCGTGTCGTCGCCGCGCACGGAGACGAAGAAGGGGTTCTCGCCCTGGCTCCAGGGGAGGTGGGAGGGGACGTCGTAGGCCATGACGTGGAAGCCGTTGTCCGCGCGGACCTCGCCCCACATCACCCAGTCCGCTTCGCTCTCGTCCTGTACGGCGCCCGCGTCCTTGTAGGTGACGGCGAGGGCGCTTCCGCCGAAGACGGACCGGTAGAAGTCCAGTGCCTGGCGTGCGGTGCCCCGGAAGTTGAGGTGGGTGGTGGTCGTGATGGACATGTGCTGCTCCTCGCCTCGGTGGAGTGGTGAACGCGCACCACTGTGGCGGAGGTGGAGGACAGGGTGGGTCCTGTACTTCCGTGAGGATGGGGCGCATGCAGAAAACGTCGTCGCGGCTGCTCGCGCTGCTCTCCCTGCTTCAGACGCAC
Source organism: Streptomyces niveiscabiei (assembly GCF_001419795.1). Taxonomy (GTDB): domain Bacteria; phylum Actinomycetota; class Actinomycetes; order Streptomycetales; family Streptomycetaceae; genus Streptomyces; species Streptomyces niveiscabiei. Next base: position 12,054 of record NZ_LIRL01000525.1, on the reverse strand, counting down.
CGCGACTGGTCGGGAGGGGATCTCGCCGGGCGGCTCGCCGTCACCTCGCGCACCGTGCGCCGTGACATCGACCGGCTGCGGGAACTCGGGTACCGGATCAGCACGGTGAAGGGGCCGGGCGGCGGTTACCGGCTGGAGGCCGGCGCCCAGCTGCCGCCCCTGCTGTTCGACGACGGGCAGGCCGTCGCCCTGGCGGTCGCGTTGCAGACGGCGGCGGCCGGTACGGCCGTCGCCGAGGACGCCGCCCGCGCCCTGGCGACGCTGCGCCAGGTCCTGCCGTCCCGTCTGCGTCACCGCATCGACCTGCTGCGCGTCACCGCCGTCCGGCCCCCCGCCGACCCGGTCGGCCCTGAGGTCCTGGTGGAGTTGAGCCGCGCGATCCACGCCCGCGAGGAACTGCGTCTCGATCACACGCCCGGTGGCCTCCGGCGCGTCCAGCCCCATCACCTGGTCACCCGGGGGCAGCGCTGGTACCTCGTGGCCTGGGACCTCGACCGCGCTGACTGGCGCACGTTCCGCGTCGACCGGGTCCGGCCCCGTACTCCGGCCGGTCCCCGGTTCACGCCGCGCGAGCTCCCCGGCGGGAGCGTCGCCGCCTTCGTCACCAGCCGGTTCCGGGGCAACGACGGCACCGCCACCGCGTGGCCCTGCCGGGGCGAGGTCGTCCTGCACCTCCCGGCCGCCGAGGTCGCGCCCTTCGCCGAGGACGCGATCGTCGAGGAACTCGGTCCCCGGCGCTGCCGGCTCACCGCCGGTTCCTGGTCGTGGACCGGGCTCGCCGCCGCCGTCGGCCGCTTCGACGCGGAGATCGAGGTCGTCGGGCCGCCCGAACTGGCCGCCGCGTTCGCGGGCCTCGCCGCCCGCTACGCGCGGGCCGCCGCGCCGCCGGAGGCCGGTCCGGCGACATGACAACACCCCCTTTGTCGTTCGACCCTATCGGTCGACAGAAATAAGGGAACTGATCGCCTAGCATGCAGGCATGGCTCACGTGTCCGCGGCGGAACGCCGCCCTCAACTGATCAGAGCGGCCATCGACCTCATGACCCGCGAGGGGGTCGCCGCGGGCAGCACCCGGGCCATCGCCGCCGAACTGGGCGTGGCCCAGCCCACCGTGCACTACCTGTTCGGCACCAAGGAGGAGCTGTACCGGGCGGTCATGGAGCAGCTCACGCAGGACCTGGTCGCCCAGGCCGAGCGGTCCGCGCCGGCCGACGGGACCTTCGCGGAGTCCCTCGCCACGCTCATCGACGTCCTGTGGCAGACCGTCATCGACCAGCCGGGCTCCTACCAGCTGCTGACCGAGCTGACGATGTACGCCCTGCGCACCCCGCACCTGAGCGGCGCCCTGGACAACCACTTCGACGGGATCATCGCGGTCACGGCGCGGCTGATCACCCAGGCCGCCGAACGGACCGGCCACCCGCTCACCCGGCCCGCCGGGACGACCGCGCGCTTCTTCCTCGCCGCCTTCGACGGCCTCACCACCCAGCACCTGTCCGCACCGGACGAGGAAGCCGAACGGGCCTGCCTCCAAGAGCTGCTCAAGGCGGTCCTGGCGATGGCCTGACACGGCCCCGGCAGGCAGCCTCAAGGACACACGCGGCACCACACCCGTGGGGGCCGCTCGCGTCGACGCGAGCGGCCCCCGTCTCACACCTCGGGTCAGGCCTGCGCCCCCGCGCGGCGCCGACGCGCGAAGTAGGCCGCGCCGCCGCCGGCCGCGACGACCGCGAGGCCCGCGCCCGCGATGAGGGGGGTGCTGCTGGACCCGCCGGTCTCGGCGAGCTCCTGCCCGTCGGCGCTCGGCTGGTTGGCGCCCTTGGCGCCCGCGGGCACCGCCGCCGCCTCGCCGGTGGTGGCCGGCGCGGCGGGCTTGGACTTGGCGAGCACCGCGGCGAACGCCCCGGCGATCACCTTGTGCCCGTCGGCGTTGGGGTGCGGGTCCGTCTTCGGGGTGCAGACCCAGGTGAGCTTGCAGACCGTGGCGACGTTGCGCGGCACCTTCCCGAAGACGGGCGTGTCGACCTGGGTGGTGAAGTCGTCCGAGAAGTACGCGCCGGCGACGTCCGCGACCTGGAAGCCGGTGGACGTGAACACCTGCGAGATGCCCGTGTTGGCGGCCTTGACCAGGGGCGCGGAGTCCTTGGCGGACTTCTGGCCCGCCGGGCCCAGCAGCCAGGTCGCCAGGAACGGGTTGTAGTACGTCGAGCCGACGAACTGCGTGTTCTTCGTGCCCGCCTTGCGCAGCGCGGCCGTGATCTGGGCGATGTTCTTGCCCATGGTCGCGCGCGTCCGGTTCAGGCACTGCGCGTCGAGGGCGCCGGCCGGGCTGACGCACGCCTTGATGTCGTTGGCGCCCACGGTGAGCGTCACCAGGGCGACCTTGCCGCGGTGCTGGGCCATGGCCTTGAGCGCGGCGTCCAGCTGGGACTTCGCCTTCGGGTAGCGGCACACGCCACCGTTGATCAGCGTCTTGGTCGTCTCGCCGGTGCAGCCCAGGCGTATGTGCTGCAAGCCGGGGTCGCGCTGCTTGAGCTGCGTGTAGAGCTGGTCGGTGTAGGCGGTGCGGGTGTCCTTGTCGACGTCCGGCTGGTAGCCGGAGGCCACGGAGTCACCGAGCGAGATGTAGTACGTGGCGTCCTTCACGGACGTCGCGTCGTGGGCGGCGGCGAGGGCCGGGGTGCTCAGCACGACCGTCATCGCGGACAGGGCGATGCCGGGTCCGAAACGCCGAAGCAGGTTCATTGAATGCGTGCGCTTTCCACTTGATGGGGGAGCTGCCGGGCGGCATGCGCTTTCCGGCGGCGGACAGGATGCCTCGGGTGAGGCGTGGGGGGTGCTGTCGCTGTGGGAGCGCGGGAGTTGTGCCCTGGGCTCTTCTCGGCGAGGCAGAGATCAATCTAGTGGCTGAAACTCGCGCTTCGATGTGGCTGATCGACAAAGTGCGCCCCGATATGACACGTGTAATCGCCATACCGTCATACTCGGCCCCGATTCCGTACACCTCGGACCTCCCGCCGCCCGCTCACACCTCGACGACGTCCGCCCTGTCGAGGACCTCGTCGACCAGGGTCGCCTGCCGCACGGAGGCGTCCGCGTCCGCGGTGAGGCCGTCACCGCGCCGCACGGCGTCGGTGAAGACGCGGACCACGTTGGCGAACTGGTGGTCGGCGGGCAGGGTCCGTTCCTCGACGTGGTCCTGCCGCCGGACCCAGAGCACGGGCTGGTACGTCTCCGGCGGGGTGAACGCCCGGTCGAGGCCCAGCCGGCCGGTGGTGCCCGCGAGTTCGTAGGAGGCGCGGTAGGCGTGCTCCATCCCGAACGTCACGTGCGCGGGCACGCCGGTGGCGTCGCTCAGCAGGATGGCGCCCGAGAGGACGACCCCGGCGCGGCGGCGCAGGACGGCGCCGGTGACGGTGAGGCCGGGGCCCAGGAAGTGCTGGGCGGCCCGGAGCGGGTAGATGCCGGCCTCCAGGAGCATGCCGCCGCCGACGGGCAGGGTGCGGATGTCGCCCGGGGGTTTTGGGGGGATCGTGAACGTGCCGGTGAAGGCGCGCAGTTCGCCGATCGTGCCGTCGGCGAGCGCCTCGGTGACGGCGGTGTGCTGGCTGTGGTGGAGGAACATGACGTTCTCGAACAGCAGCAGTCCGCGCTGCCGGGCGAGGGAGAAGAGGCGGGCCGCCGTGGGGGCGTCGGTGCACAGCGGCTTCTCGGCGAGGACGTGCTTGCCCGCGCGCAGGGCGCGTTCGATCCACTCGGCGTGCAGCGTCGCGGGCAGGGGGACGTACACGGCGTCGATGTCGGCGCGGTCCAGGAGAGCCTCGTACCCGGTGACCGCCGTACAGCCGTGGCGGGCGGCGAGCTGTTCGGCCTTCGCGGTGTCCCGGCTGGCCACGGCGGTCAGGGTCGCGTGGTCCGCGTGGTCCAGGAGGGCGGGGATCATCTTTCGTACGGCGATGTCGGCGCAGCCGAGCACCCCGAACCGCAGGGGGGTCATGCCGGTCCTCCGCTGCGCAGGGTTTGCAGGCAGGCGACGCAGCTGCGCAGTTCGACGTTGAGGTAGTTGCTGTGCTGGAGGAGGTCGCCGAGCTGGTCGACGGTGAGCCAGCGGTACTCCTCGGGGACGTCGAGCGGGAACTCGTCGCCGACCTCGACGATCAGGTAGCGGTTCTGGGCGTGGTGGAAGCGTCCGCCCTCCTCGGACTGGAGGACGTCGAAGCGGATCTGTTCCGGCGCCACCGACAGGACGTGGTCGAGGAACCTGGGGCGGTGTTCGGGCGGTACGCCGCGGTAGTTGGCCGGCTGGCACTGCACGGTGGGGGCGAGTTCGGCGACGTTGAGGAGCCCGGCGTCCGTACGGGCCTCGACCAGCGCGTGCAGGACCCCGTCGATCTGTTTGACCAGCAGGGCGAGCAGGCCCGCTTCGAGGGGGGCGAACAGCGGCTGGGTCCAGGAGCCCACCTCGCGGCTGGTGGCCTGCACCTCGACGGCGACGACGTCGAAGTAGAGGCCGTCGCGGTGGGTGATCCGGTCGTCCTCGCGTATCCAGCCGCCCTCGGCGGCGAGGTCCAGCGGGACGCGCCGCTGGACGAGTTCGCGCTGGGCGCGTACCTCGGTGAGCCAGCTGATGATGTCTCCCCCGCCGTGCACGCCCTCGGCTCCGCGCGCGGTGGATTCGTGGAGCGAGCCGGCGAACGGCGACCTCGGCGGGCTGCTTCCGCGGTCCAGGTGCGGCGGGATGCAGGACAGGACGGTGCGCGCGTCCATGTTCACCAGGTTCGGGACGCGCAGCAGGCGGCGGATCTGGGCGAGGGTCAGCCAGCAGAAGTCGTCGTCGAGGGGGACGTCCTCGTCGGTCTCGACGATCATGTTGCGGTTGCGTTTGTGCAGGAACCAGGCGCCCTGTTCGGACTGGAGGACGTCGGCGAGGACCCGGCCGCGCCGGGGCCGGCGGAAGTACGGGAGGTACTTGATGGGCCGCCCGCCGTGGACGCCCGTGTAGTTGCTGCGGGTGGCCTGGACGGTCGGGGAGAGCTGAAGCCCGTTGATGTTGCCGGGCTCCATCTTGGCCTGTATGAGGAAGTGGTGGACGCCGTCGAACTCCTTGGCCAGGATGCCCAGCACCCCGATCTCCGGCTGCACGATGATCGGCTGGACCCAGCTGGAGATCCAGGTGCGGTCGGTCTGTACGTGCAGTCCCTCGACGGTGAAGAACCGGCCGCTGTCGTGGGCGAGGTTGCCGGTGTCCGGCGCGAACGACCAGCCGTCCAGTTCGGCGAACGGGATCCGGCCGACGGTGAACCGGTGGGCCGCCGCGCGTTCGGCGAACCAGTCGTGGAAGCGGCTGAGCGGCATCAGGTCGCTGTCGAGGGTCAGTGCGGAGCCGGCGAGCGACCGGGGGCGTTGTGCCGTGGTCATCGCGCACCGGCCTGCGCGAGGTTGTGGGGGGTGCTCATCTCACTGGTCTTCATGGCGGTGGCTCCCAGGAGTGGCTGACTGGGCGGAGGACCGGACCGTAACAAGCGCTCCGGACGCTCCCCAGCTCCACGCCCTCCAGCTTTTCCGGCACCTTGTTGGCGCGTCCGGTGGGGTGCAGCGGTCTGTCGCCGGGCAGGACGAGAGGTTCCGCCGTTTCAGGGGTTGGGCAGGCGGCGGAAGCGGTCGGCCTCGTAGCCGACGGCCGGGATGCCCAGGAGATCGTCGATGCCGGGGAAGCCCTCGTCCTGCTGGAACGGTGCGCCGTGCACGGTCGTGTCCTGGGTCGGGCCCGCGTGCATCCCGGTGTGTGCGGCACCGAGTTCCATGAGGTAGCCGCCGGCCGCGGCCGGATCGCGGCGGTCGCGGGTGACGGCCTGGGAGGCGTACGTGTTCATGGCGGCGGCGCGTTCGAAGAGGGTGGTCGCCGACATCGCCGGGCGGCGGGCCGGGCGGCCGTCCACGCCCTTGACGCGCATGCCCTGTGTCTGGGCGGCGGCGAGCGTCGCTTGCAGTCCGGCTGTCGGGTCCAGGTTCATGCTGACGTCGTAGCGGGTGACGAACGCCTGGAGTTCGGGGCTCATGGTGCCGCTCGCGAGGTACGCGTCGACCTGTGGCTGGTAGCCGTCCTCGCGGATGCTCTCCAGGTAGAGGGTGCGGACGCCGGCGGCGTGGACGGCCGCCATGTTGGTGATCAGGAACTCCCAGATCCGCGCCCCGGAGTGGGGTCCGCCGATGGCCACGCCCTCGTACTGGGCCAGCAGGGCGGTCAGGTCGCCCATCGCGTCCGGGGTCGCGGCGTCGGCCAGGGCGTTGTCCACGTCCTGGTGGCGCTGCTGACGGTCCGCCGGGGTTTGCGTGTACGCGTCGCGTACGGCCCGTGCGTCGAGGCCGAGTTGCGTGTCGCGGGCGTCCTGCTGGTTCCAGTGGCCGGCCGTGGCGGGGTCGGCGCGGCCGATGCCTTCGATGACCGCGTTGCGTCCGGCCGCCCAGGGCACGCCGGGCGCGAGTCTGTTGAGGTTGCCGAGGCTCTGGTGGAGCTGCTGGTCGGTCTCCTGGAGCGTCTGCGGGTCGACGTCGATGTCGAGGCGCTCCTTGGTGCTGGCGTTCCGGGTGGCCTGCGGGAGGCTCTGCCACTCGGCGGCCGTCAGCGTGTTCGGGGTGCGCCCGCCCGAGAAGGAGCGGCGAGGGCCGCGTACCCGCAGGGAGGGGCCCGGCGGGTGCTGGTGCAGTTCGTCCTCGGTGACGCGCTGGATCGCCGGCGCGGTGCGGCGCTGTTCGACGATGCGGGAGACCGCCGCGTTCCCGATGAGCGGCTGGAGCCCGAGCATCGGTGCCGCGGCCTCCGGCCGTACGGCGTGCGCGGCTCCCCGCGGTTGCCTCTCCTGCTCGTCACCGCTCTGCCGCGCCCGCATACGTCCCCTCTCCTGCCCCCGGGCGTCCAGGGTCGCCGTGCCTGCCCGCCCTGCGGTACGTCCGGGCGGGCAGGTACGGGTGCAGAGGGCTTGCCCTTTCACGCGGGCGGGGGCCGGCCCTTGCCGCCTCTTCTTACTTACCTGTAAGTTATTAGTATGGTTACGACGGTGGCCGAAGTGGCCGCATCAGACATCAAGGCCCTTGAGGCGTTCTGCGATCGATGGCAGCAGGCCTGGAACGAGCACGACGGCGACGCCGCGGCAGCGTTGTGCGCCGAAGACCTGGTGTACGACGAGCCGGCGCTCGGCGAGACGGCGCACGGCCCGGACAGCATCCGCGACTTCGTGACGCGGATGGCCCACGCCTTTCCCGACTACTCGTTCACACGCATGGGGCTGTACGGGGAGGCGACGCGGCGGGCCGTGCTGGTGGCGTGGCGCTTCTCGGGAACCCTGGCCGGCACGGACCAGCGCGTCGAGTTCCACGGCGACGACCGGCTGGAGCTGGGAGAGGACGGGCTGATCCATGCCTACCGATGCCTCTACGACTACCGCTACGTCCTGAGCCAGCTCAAGCGCGCGGACACCGGACAGTGACCGAGCCGGGCCGCACGCGCAAGCCGGCGGCGGTACGGCGGGCCGAGATCATGGAAGCGGCCGACGCGGAGTTCGCCCTCAAGGGACTGTCGGGGGCGGGGATCGAGGCGATCGCCGCCCGGGTCGGCATCTCGCATCCCCGGATCGTGCAGATGTTCGGCTCGAAGCGTGACCTGTTCCTTCAGGTCGTCCACGCGGCCTACGACAGGATCGAGGCCACGTTCGAGAGCACCGAACCGACGCTGAGCGCGCTCGGTGACGCCTACCGGCACCTCTTGCAGAGCCGGCCCAGCGTCGGCCCCGTCCTGTTGCAGGCCTACGCCGCCGCGGGCGACCCGGTGGTCCAGGAGTCGGTACGGACGCGGCAACTCGCCCTCCAGCAGACCATCACCCGCCTGACAGGCGCCGACCCGATGCAGGTGCGGTCCTTCTTGGCCACCGGTCTCGTCCTGACGGTCTCCACAGTACTGGACCTGCCCGAACGGCGCGCCGATACGCAGTGGTGCGCCTGGATCATCGGCCTCACGGACCCGCCCGCCGACACGCGATGAGGTACGACCGGCCCTTGCCGTGGGCACCCGCAGCACCACGGCATGCCGCCCGCCTTCCCGAAATGGACACCCCATGACAGAACACCTTGAGATCCGGTCGGCTTCCGGCACCTTCGACGCGATCGCGGCGGGGCCCGCCGACGGGCGCCCCGTCCTGCTCCTGCACGGCTTTCCGCAGACGGCCCTCCTCTGGGAGGAGTACCTGACCGCGCTGGGCGACCGCGGCTTCCGCGCGGTCGCGCCCGACACCCGTGGCTATTCGCCAGGCGTACGCCCGATGTCCGCCGACGCGTACGGGGTGGGTGAGCTCGTCGGGGACGTTCTCGCCGTGGCCGACGCACTGGCCTGGGACCGCTTCGACCTCATCGGACACGACTGGGGTGGCGCCATCGCCTGGTGGACGGCGGCCCGGCACCCCGGGCGACTGCGCACCCTCACGGCCGTGTCGACACCGCACCCCAGCGCACTGCGCGAGGCACATCGCATCGACGACGATCAGCGCCGCCGCTCCCAGTACCAACAGGACTGGCGCAGCCCGGACACGGAGGCCCGCTTTTTGGCGAACGACGCCGCGCTTCTGCGTTCCCTCTACCAGGGCAAGGTTCCCGACCGTCACGTCGACGCGTATGTCCAACGCCTCTCCGAACCCGGTGCGCTCAGCGCGGCCCTCAACTACTACCGAGCCGACCGGCCCGACGCCGCCGTCGGGAAGATCCAGGTACCCACGCTCTACGTCTGGGGCACCGAGGACATCGCCCTCGGGTCCACCGCGGCCCGGGCCACGGAAGACTGGGTGAGCGGCCCCTACTCGTTCCACGCACTGCACGGCGTCAGCCACTGGGTCCCCGACGAAGCTCCCGAGGTCCTCACCAGCCTGATCGTCGACCACCTGAACGAGCATGCACCGTCGCTGTGACGCCGTGCCGGCCGAGCTTGGGGGAAGTTCCCGGCTCGCGCCTGACTGCCTTGCCACCAGCGTTTCAGACGCGTCCGTCGCGGAGGGGTGAAGCACTCGCGCGGTGCGCAGAACGGCAGAGGTGGCGCTCCTGGCCGGGGGGGGTCGCGCAAGACGGTGTCCCGGGTCCTCAGCTACGAGCCCTATGTCTCCGAGGACGCCCACGCCAAGGTTCTCGCGGCGGCTGCGGAACTCGGTTACCGGTGTGGTCGCCCTGGGCACCGCCGGGTACGGCACCGCTTCACTGCTCGTGCATGTCGAGCGGGCCGTGCGCTCCGTCTGGTCAACACGCCGGACGGCGCCCCTGCGGGTATCGCGGGGGCGGTGGAGTCGCTGCTCGACCAAGGGGTGGACGGCGTCATCGCCTCCGAACCGATCGTGGAAGGGGAGGTCAGCGTCCGTGTCAACGTCCCTGTCCTCTTTCTGGGGGCACCGCCCGCTTTTTTCCCCCGCACGGTGACCATGGGGGTGGGCGCGCGCGAACTGGCGCGGGCGGCCACCGACCATCTGTTGGACCTGGGGCATCCGACCGTCCATCACCTCGCCGGCCCGCGCCGCTGGTACGCCACCAAGGACCGTATCGAGGGACGGCGGGCGGCACTTGCGGCGCGGGGCGCGCACGAACCGCCTCTGCTCAGCGGTGACCGGTCGCCCGCCTCCGGGTATGCGGCGGGGCGCGAACTGGCCTCGGACAGTTCGGTGACCGCAGTGTTCGCGGCGAGGGCCGAGATGACCGTCGGCCTGATCCACGCCCTGCGTGAGGCGGGGCGCCGGGTGCCGGAGGAGATCAGTGTCGTCGGGTTCGACGGCAACCCGGTCTTCGCCTACGTGTCCCCGCCTCTGACCACCGTGCGCCAGCCCTTCGACGCAGCGGCGCGGCAAGGGGTCCGACTGCTCGTCCACGCCATCGAGAAGCCGGACGCGGAGTTGCCGCCGGCGAGCGAGCCACCGGTCGACTGGCTGCCCACCGGCGGCCCGAACGGGACCCTCGTGGCCACCGCCCACAGCAGCGACGACCTGTTCGTCAACACGCGGAACGGCGCCGCGGACACCTGGACGCGGATGCCCTCCAACGCGGGTGGCGGCTACAGCCGCGGCCTGCTTCCGCTGGCCGACGGACACAGCCTGATGGTGTTCAGCACGGGCTTCGGCGGCGACAACCGCCGCAACCCGGTCACGTACAGCACGGTCGACTTCGGCGGGGGCATCTCCGAAGGCGCGACCTACACCATGACCAACGCGAGCAGCGCCCTGAACCTCGCCATCGCGGGCGGCTCCACCGCCACCCAGCAGACCCCCACCGCCACCGCCGACCAGCAGTGGCGCTTCGAGCAGCAGTCCTTTGGACCATCAAGAACGCCAGGAGCAGCCTGAACCTCGACATCAGCGGCTCCTCCACCACGGCGGGAGCCGCCCTCGTCCAGAACACTCCCTCCAGCGCCGCGTCCCAGAAGTGGCCCCTCACCGACGCGGGCGGCGGCGACGTCAGCCTCCGGAACGTGAACAGCGCCCTCGTCGCCGAAGTCGCCCAGTCCTCCACGTCCAACGGGGCAGCCGTCGTCCAGTAGGGCAGTGCCGGTCTCGGCGACCAGCTCTGGAGGATCGTCCGCGTCAACTGACAGCTCCGCCATGCCATGGCCGTGCGCGGGAACCACCGGCGAGACGGTTCCCGCGCATGACACCCGCGCCGGGCGACGGCTCAGGGCCGTACCCGGTTGTTGCGGGCCACGTGGCCGTACCAGTGGGCCGAGGGCTTGGCGGCCCGCTGCTGTGTGGTGCGGTCGACCGCTACGAGGCCGTACTTGGGGCGGTAGCCGTCCCACCACTCGAAGTTGTCCAGCAGGGACCAGTGGACGTATCCGGTGACGGGCAGTCCGTCGTCGATCAGCTCGTGCACAGCGCGCAGGCCCGCTCGGATGTAGTCGACGCGCTCGGTGTCCGCCTCGGTCGCGACGCCGTGCTCGGTGATGACGATCTCCTTGCCGGGGAACAGGTCCGCCACGCGTCGGATCGTCGCGGCGACGGCCTCCGGGGCCCACCGGTACCCCATCTGCGTGCGGCGGATCCCGTCGGCGGCGCCTTCCACGGGTACGGCGGCAGCGGCGTTGCGGCGCAGGAGGGGCACCACGAGCGCTTGCGTCAGGCGGCGGCTGCGCAGCAGGGCAGCGCTCACGTACCCGAGGGCGCGGGGGGCGTTGACGTCGAGTCGGGTGTAGGTCTGGACTCCGAGGAAGTCGTCCTCGGCGGTCTCGGCGAAGAACCGGTCCTCGTGGAGTTCCCGGGCCCATTCCAGGATCGGGGTTCCGCCCGGGTCGGCATGCCAGTCCTGGAGCGCGTGCGCCATGCCGACCTTGACGCCGGGCGCGAGTTCGCGGATGATCTCGCGGGCGGCGCGGTGTGCGGAGTTCACTCCCGCGGCGGCGGCGTCGTACGCGTCGAGGCTGCGGACGAACGGTGGCGTCGGGAAGGTGCCCAGATACCCCCGCGTGATCATGTTGCCGGGTTCGTTGATCGTGCAGATGTAGGGGGCTCGGCTTTCCAGGTGTTCCATCACGTGCCTGGTGTAGCGCGCGAACCAGGACGGGAGGCTGGGGTTCGTCCAGGCGCCCGCGCGGGTGACCCAGGCCGGCAGGGTGAAGTGTTGCAGCGTGATGATCGGGGTGACGCCGTGCTCCAGGCAGGTGTCGGCCATGTCGGCGTAGTGCCGGAGCGCCTCGCGGTCGAACTCTCCCTCGCGGGGCTCGACGCGCGCCCACTCCACGGAGAAGCGGTAGGTGTTCAGCCCGAGTTCCGCGAGCAGGGCGATGTCGTCCTTGTAGCGGTTGAAGTGGTCGCAGGCGGCGCCCGACGGGTCCGCCATGGGTGCCTGGGGGCGCGGGTCGGTCTCCCATTGCCACCAGTCGCTGGCCGTGTTGTCGCCTTCGACCTGGTGCGCGGCGGTCGCGGCGCCCCAGTGGAAGCGGTCGGGGAAGGTCAGTGGTTCGGGCACGGGTCGGCTCCTGGGGTGGGTGCTCTGTGACGCCGGCCGTGTACCGGCCATGTTACTAACGCGCGTTAGTAA
>NZ_LIRL01000524.1 GCF_001419795.1 Streptomyces niveiscabiei | reverse complement strand
AGTTGACTCGCCGCCGTACGGGTGAAGATCCCCCACCCCCGGGAGCCGGGCCGTCAGGCTGACGGGCATGATCATCACCTCCGTACGGCGGCGAGTCAACTGACCGCCGGTCAACAGGGGTTCAGCGGAAGATGCCGGTGTGGCCCAGCGAGTAGCGGCCCGGCTGGGGGTAGACCGCGAGTCCGTGCGGGCCGGAGCCGACCTTGACGCGGGCGAGCTGCTTGCCGGTGGTGGTGTCGATCGCGTACACCTCCGCGTCGTAACGCCCGGACAGCCAGAGGACTTTGCCGTCCGCCGAGACGCCGCCCATGTCGGGGCTGCCGCCCTGCGGGAGGTGCCACTTCTTGGTCAGCTTGTTCTGCGTGAAGTCGAAGATGGAGATGGTGCCCTCGCCCCGGTTGGAGACGTACATCTCGCGGGAGTCGCGGCTGACGTAGAGGCCGTGGCAGCCCTTGCCGGTGGGCAGGAACTCCGGTTTGCCGAAGGTCTTTCCGTCGACGATCCACATGCCGTCGGCCATCATGTCGGCGATGTAGAAGCGCTTCCCGTCGGGCGAGATCTTCACGTCCTGCGGCATCGCCCCGTCGAACGGGAGCTTCTGCTGGCCGACGACCTCCATCTTCTCCGTGTCGACCTTCAGGAGTTCGCCGCTGAACTCGCAACTCACCACGAAATAGCGGCCGTCGAGCGAGAAGTCCGCGTGGTTGACGCCGTAGCAGGTGACCGGCACGGTCTTGACCCGCTTCATCGTGTGCGGGTCCCGGAACACCAACTCCCGGTCCAGGGACGCCATCACGACCGCGTACTTCCCGTTCGGCGTGAAGTACAGGTTGTACGGGTCGTGCACCTCGACGGGCTTGCCCGCCTTGCCGGTTCGCGGGTCGATCGGCGTGAGGGTGTGGCCCCGGTTGTTGTTGACCCACAGGGTCTTCAAGTCCCAGGAGGGGACGACGTGTTGGGGCTGGCGTCCGACGTGCAGGGTGTCGACGATCTCGTACGTCTTCGGGTCGATGACGCTGACCGTGTCCGACTCGGTGTTCGGGACGTACACGCGGGACGGGAAGTCCTTCACGACCGGCGAGAGGCGGTTCGGGCGGTCGGCGGCGTACACGTCCTTCGGGTCGAGCACCGGCGGCATGCCGGGCAGGCCCTGGGGCACCGCCTTCTTCACCGGCGCCGGGACGGCGGCCTTCGTGGCCTCGGTGGTCTTCTTCTCCCCGCTCTGGGTGCCGCAGGCGGCGAGCGCCGCGGCGAGGACGAGGGCGACGAACGCAGGACGACTCTTCAACTGAGCAGCTCCGTGGTGGTGACCGCGCGCAGCCCGCGGCGGCCGAGTTCTTCGAGGACGACGGGGAGGGCGGCGACCGTGTCGCGGTAGCCGAAGTGCAGGCTCACGACGGAGCCCGCGCGGACCTCGTCGAGGACCGTCCGGGCGACCTGGTCGGCGCCGGGTGAGGTGAAGTCGAGCGAGTCGACGTCGTACGACAGGACGTGCGGGTACCCGGCCTCCCGCGCGAGCCGCACGACCAGCGGCGACGCGCGCGCGGCCCGCGACGGCCGGAACCAGTTCCCGATCCCGCCGGTCAGCCGCTTGAGCCGCTCACCGCACCCGACGATCTCCGCGCGCGCCCGCGCCTCGTCCATCTCGTTGATCCCGAGATGCCGCTGCGTGTGATTCCCCAGGTCATGCCCCCCGTCGAGCACCCGCCGGGCCATCCCGGGATACGCGTCCAGCCACCCCCCGACAGCCAGCACGGTCACCCGGGCCCCGGCCCGCTCGGCCTCCCCCAGCACCGCCTTCGCGATGCCCGGATCACCGGCCCCGTGAAAAGTCAGCGCGACCTGCGGACGGTTACGGGGCCCGGTCGCGATCTGCGCCGGCTCACGGGGGAAGGCGCGAGGAGCGGGTACGGCGATGAGGGTGCGGGCCGGCGCGTGCGACGGGGTGGTGCCGGGCGCGGCACGGGACGGCTCGGCGCGGCCCGGATCACCACGCCCGGAGCACGCGGCGACGAACACGCCCCCGGCAACAAGCCCAGCACCCGCCCGCAGCGCGGCACGACGGTCGGTCGTAGTCACCTGGCCCATTTAAGGGGCTGAAGGCACCAAAAGGGGTGATTCACCCGCCCGGGGGCGAGAAGGTCGCCGGACGCGGGGTGCCTCCTCGCCGATGGCATGACGAACGCACGGTCATCCTGTCGGGCGATCCTACGAACATCCCTCGGCTCACGAACGCACCTTCAGCAGCAGGACCGTTCGCCCCGGGATCACCACCTCCGTCCCCGCCTCGTGCACGGCCCCCTCCGACTCCTGCGCGGTGTCCACCACCACCTCGTACCGCTCGGCCCACGGCACCCCGGGCAGCGTGAACCCCACCGCCGCCTCCCCCGCGTGCAGCACGGCGAAGAAGCTGTCGTCGACGACCGGCTCCCCCCGCTCGTCCCGCCCGGGGATGTCCCGCCCGGACAGGTACATCCCGAGGGTGGCGGCCGGCGCGTACCAGTCGCCGTCGGTCATCTCCTCCCCCCGCGCGGTGAACCACGCCAAGTCCCGTATCCCGTCGGCGGAATGGGCCCGCCCGGAGAAGAACGCCCGCCGCCGCAGCACCGGATGACGGTGTCTCAGCGCGATGAGCCGCGAACTCAGCTCGAACAGCGACCGCCACCCCGGCTCCTCCAGCAGCCCCCAGTCGACCCAACTCGTGGCGTTGTCCTGGCAGTAGGCGTTGTTGTTGCCCCCCTGGGTCCGCCCCATCTCGTCCCCGGCGACGAGCATCGGCACCCCGGTCGACAGCAGCAGTGTCGTCATGAGGTTCCTCAACTGCCGCTGACGCAGGGCGAGTACACCGGCGTCGTCCGTCTCCCCCTCGGCCCCGCAGTTCCAGGACCGGTTGTCGTCGCTCCCGTCCCGGTTCCCCTCCCCGTTCGCCTCGTTGTGCTTGCGCTCGTACGACACGAGGTCACGCAGCGTGTAACCGTCGTGCGCGGTCACGAAGTTGACGGACGCGTACGGCCGCCGCCCGCCCCAGGCGTAGAGGTCGCTGGACCCGGAGAGCCGGTACCCCATCTCCCGTACGTCGGGCAGCGCGCCGCGCCAGAAGTCCCGTACGGCGCCCCGGTACCGGTCGTTCCACTCTGTCCACAGCGGAGGGAAGGCGCCGACCTGGTAGCCGCCCGAGCCGACGTCCCAGGGCTCGGCGATGAGCTTGACCCGCCGCAGCACCGGGTCCTGGGCGATGACCGCGAGGAACGGGGAGAGCATGTCGACGTCGTGCATGGAGCGGGCCAGCGCCGCCGCGAGGTCGAACCGGAAGCCGTCGACGCCCATTTCGGTGACCCAGTACCGCAGGGAGTCGGTGATGAGGCGCAGGACGTGCGGCTGGACGACGTGCAGGGTGTTGCCGCAGCCGGTGTAGTCGGCGTACCGGCGGGCGTCGTTCTGGAGGCGGTAGTAGCCGCGGTTGTCGATGCCCTTGAGGGAGAGCGTCGGCCCCAACTCCCCCGCTTCGGCGGTGTGGTTGTAGACGACGTCGAGGATCACCTCGATGCCCGCCGCGTGCAGCGCGCGGACCATGCGCTTGAACTCGCCGACCTGCTGTCCCGTCGTCCCCGAGGAGGCGTAGGCGGCGTGCGGGGCGAAGTAGCCGATGGAGTTGTAGCCCCAGTAGTTGCGCAGCCCCTTCCGCAACAGGTGGTCCTCGTGGGCGAATTGGTGGACGGGGAGGAGTTCGACGGCCGTGACGCCGAGCTTGACGAGGTGCTCGATGGCCGCCGGGTGCGCCAACCCGGCGTAGGTGCCGCGGAGTTCGGGCGGGATGCCGGGGTGCAGCCGGGTGAAGCCGCGGACGTGGAGCTCGTAGATCACCGAGTCCGCCCACGGCGTCTTGGGGCGCTGGTCGTCGGACCAGTCGTCCTCGTCCTGGACGACAACTCCCTTGGGGACGAAGGGCGCTGAGTCGCGGTCGTCGCGGACCGTGTCGGCGATGTGCTGCTGGGGCCAGTCGCGGACATGGCCGTACACCTCGGGCGGCAGCCCGAACTCGCCGTCCACGGCACGGGCGTACGGGTCGAGGAGCAGCTTCGCCGGGTTCCAGCGGGCGCCGGTCCAGGGGTCCCAGCGGCCGTGCACACGGAACCCGTAGCGGCGGCCGGGACGCACGCCGGGGACGAAGCCGTGCCAGACCTCGTGGGTGAGTTCGGTGAGACGCACGCGGGTCTCACGAGCGGCACCGCCGACACGACCGGCACCGCCGTCTCCGTCGCCGTCTGCGTCATCGTCGACGTCATCGTCGTCGAACAGGCACAGGTCGACCGCCTCCGCCCCGCCCGCCCACAGCGCGAAGTTGGTGCCGCTCACCCCGCCGGGGCCCGTGCGGACGCGCGCGCCGAGGGGGACGGGAGCGCCGGGCCAGACGGGCGGCGCCGGAGGGCGGCGCTCCGCCTCCTGGCTCAGGGGCGTGGCTGGCTCCTGTTCGGCTGTGCTGGACACCGGTCGGCCCCTCTTCGTCCTGTCCGCCGCCGGGACACCCCGCCGGATGGGTACGGCGTGGCGCGGCTCCCCGGCGTACGGTCGTCGTCCTCCCCCTGTTCTGCCCAGCGGCTGCCGCGCGCAGACCGGGGGTCGTACTCATGTTTCCTTTTCACGTTTCCCCGGGGTGTACCCGCTCGTTGTACGGGCGTGACGTATGGACAGAGACGCGCGGGTGCCGCGCTGGTCGTCGTGGTGGCAGGGCTCGTCGCCGGGTGTACGGCCGGGGACGGGCGCAGTGGGATGGACCGGCTGCTCGGGAAACCGGCGGCTGCCCGGGACGTGATCCGGGTGACGCCGGACGACGGGGTGAAGGGGGTGGGGGCGGACGGGAAGCTGCGGGTGCGGGTGCCGTTCGGGAAGCTGGAGTCCGTACGGGTCGCGCGCGTGCAGGACGCGCAGGAGACCCTCGTACCCGGGAAGATCGTGGACGACGGCGGGAGTTGGCAGCCGGACGACGACCGGCTCGCGCTCGCCGCGCGGTACACGGTGGACGTCGTCGCGCGCGACGAGTCGGGCAACCGGCTGGCGCGGCACAGCACGTTCACGACGTTCGTGCCGGACGAGCGGTTCATCGGGTACGTCGCTCCGGAGAACCGTTCGGTCGTCGGCACCGGCATGATCGTGTCGCTGGAGTTCAACCGGGAGATCGTCAACCGCGCGGACGTGGAGCGGGCCGTCGAGGTCACCGCGGACCCTCCGGTGGAGGTGCGCCCGCACTGGTTCGGCGGCGAGCGGCTCGACTTCCGGCCGCGCGCGTACTGGAAGCCGGGCACGCGGGTCACGGTGGCGCTGCGGCTGCGGGACGTCGAGGGGGCGCCCGGGGTGTACGGGCTCCAGTCCAAGACGTTCTCGTTCACCGTCGGGCGCGACCAGGTGTCGCTGGTGGACGCCGCCGGCCACACGATGGAGGTGCGGCGGGACGGGCGGCTGCTGGCGACCGTGCCGATCACCGCGGGTTCGCCGAAGACGCCGACGTACAACGGGAAGATGGTCGTCACCGAGATGCTCGACGTGACGCGGATGAACAGCCGGACCGTCGGGTTCGGCGGGGAGTACGACATCCCGGACGTGCCGCACGCGATGCGGCTGACCGATTCGGGGACGTTCCTGCACGGGAACTACTGGGCGCCGTACGCCGTTGGACGGGTGAACGTGAGTCACGGGTGTGTGGGGCTGAGGGATGTGAAGGGGGGTTCGTCGGAGACTCCGGCGGGGTGGTTCTTCGACCGGAGTCTGGTCGGGGACGTGGTGGAGGTGGTCAACAGCCGGGACAAGACGGTGGCGGCGGACAACGGGCTGGGCGGCTGGAACATGGGCTGGAAGGAGTGGGTCGCGGGAGGTGCGGCCGGGTAGGGGGAGGGGGTGTGGGTCCTTTGCGACGAAACGGTGACGTTTACCTGACCAGATGGTCAAATGACGGCGGTTAGGATGCGCCAGTGATCGCGCGGCGAGCGCGGGGGTGGGGGCTCTGACCAGGGGCCTCGCGAGGGGAGAACGACGTGAACGTGCGGCCGATATCGGGGGCGTCGGTGCGAGGCCGGAAGCGGGGGCTGGCGCTGATGTCCGGCGTCCTCCTGCTCGCCGTCACCGCGTGCGGCGGGAGCGGGAACTCGAGTTCCGCCGACTCCGGCAAGAACGACACCAAGGGCAAGCCCGCCGACAGCGCGCAGAGCGCCCAGTCCGAGGCGGTCGTCAGCATCCTCCCGGCGAACGGCGCGACCGCCGTGAACACGAGCGGCACGCTGAAGGTGACCGCCGCGAAGGGCAAGCTCACCGAGGTCGTCGTCAAGGACCCGAAGGGTACGGCGGTCAAGGGGGCGATCTCCGCCGACGGCGCCGGCTGGACGCCCGCCACGCACCTCGCCGCCGCCACGAAGTACCAGGTGCACGCGGTCGCCAAGGACGCCGGGGGGCGCCAGGCCGCCGAGGACTCGACGTTCACGACCCTCAGCCCGAAGAACACGTTCACGGGCAACTTCACGCCCGAGGACGGCTCGACCGTCGGCGTCGGGATGCCGTTCTCGATCCGCTTCACGCGCGGGATCACCGCGCCGGACGCCGTCGAGAAGGCCATCGAGATCAAGACGGTCCCGGCCGTCGACGTCCAGGGCCACTGGTTCGGCAACGACCGCCTCGACTTCCGTCCCGAGCAGTACTGGAAGGCCGGTACGAAGGTCACCGTCAAGCTCAGCCTCGACGGCGTCGAGGGCCGCAAGGGCGTCTACGGCGAGCAGTCCAAGACCGTCTCCTTCACCATCGGGCGCAACCAGGTGTCGATCGTCGACGCCAAGAAGCACACGATGAGCGTCCAGCAGAACGGCAAGACCATCAAGACGATCCCCGTGACGACCGGCAAGCCCGGGTACGCCACCTGGAACGGGCAGATGGTGATGAGCGAGAAGTACAAGGTCACCCGCATGAACGGGGACACCGTCGGCTACGACGGCGAGTACGACATCAAGGACGTCCCCCACGCGGTCCGCCTCACCGACTCGGGCACGTTCGTGCACGGCAACTACTGGGGCGGGGACGCCTTCGGGAACTACAACGCGAGCCACGGCTGCATCGGGCTGCGCGATGTGCGGGGCGGGTACGACAGCGACATCGCCGCCGCGTGGTTCTTCGACCACTCGATGATCGGTGACGTCGTCGTGGTCAAGAACTCGACGGACCCGGTGGTGAACCCGGCGAACGGGCTCAACGGCTGGAACATGTCGTGGGCGGAGTGGACGAAGTAATTCGTTTCAGTAGGTAGGGGGTGGCTTCGGTGCTGTGACTCACGGCACCGAAGCCACTGTCGTTAGTGACCCTTAACCTGCTCCCATGACCGTGAATCTCGAAGTCGCCGAAGGCGTCGGCACGCTGCGGCTCGACCGCCCGCCCATGAACGCGCTGGACACCGCCACGCAGGACCGGCTGAAGGAGCTCGCCGAGGAGGCCGCGCGGCGGGACGACGTACGCGCGGTGGTCGTGTACGGCGGGGAGAAGGTGTTCGCGGCCGGCGCGGACATCAAGGAGATGCAGGCGATGGACCACGCGGCGATGGTGCTGCGCGCCCGCGCGCTCCAGGACGCGTTCACGGCCGTCGCGCGGATCCCGAAGCCGGTCGTCGCGGCGGTCACCGGGTACGCGCTGGGCGGTGGCTGCGAGTTGGCGCTCTGCGCGGACTACCGGATCGCCGGGGAGAACGCGAAGCTGGGCCAGCCGGAGATCCTCCTCGGCGTGATCCCGGGCGCGGGCGGCACCCAGCGGCTGGCCCGGCTGATCGGCCCGTCCAAGGCGAAGGACCTCATCTTCACCGGCCGCATGGTGAAGGCGGACGAGGCGCTGTCCCTCGGCCTCGTGGACCGCGTCGTCCCCGCCGACGAGGTGTACGCGCAGGCGCACGCGTGGGCCGCGAAGCTCGCGCAGGGTCCGGCGATCGCGCTGCGCGCCGCGAAGGAGTCGATCGACACGGGCCTGGAGACGGACCTGGAGACGGGTCTCGCCGTGGAACGCACCTGGTTCGCGGCGCTGTTCGCGACGGAGGACCGGGAGCGGGGGATGCGGAGCTTCGTGGAGGAGGGTCCGGGGAAGGCGAAGTTCCTCTGAGGGAGCAGCTGTTGCGCCGTAAACCTGATCGGCCTGTGAGGTATCCCCTTGCCGAATCGCCGTACAGGGTCTTGCAATTGACGTGATGTCTCATCCGGGTCCCTCGATGGGGCGGTTTGTGGGAGCCTTGGGGTGACCGCGAGTCAGCCGTGTCGAGGGAGCTGTCGATTGCCGTCGAGTGAGCCGTCTCCGCAGCTCGGCGGGGGTCCGCCGGGTCACCCTGTGCCGGGGTCATATGCCAGGGGCGCGGCGGGCACCGGAAGCTTGCAGGGGGCGTATTCCCCCGGAACGGCCACGGACGGCGCTCCGGGCCGCCATGATGGGGGCATGGCGGGGCTGGAGGGTTTCGAACAGCCGCGGGGACACGGGCGTGTGGACGACGCGGCGCGCTGGTCGCCTGCGGTCGAGGACGAGCGGGCGCTGAGGGCCGTGGAGCTGTTCGGCGATCCCACGGAGGCCGAGGTGCCGCTCCCGTCCCGCCCGGAGTCGGCGGCGGCGGCCCGGCGTCTCACCCGGTTCGTGGTCCTCCGCCGGTGGGGGCTCACCCCCAAGCTCGCCGAGGACTCCGTCCTCCTCGTCTCCGAACTCGTCGGCAACGCCGTACGCCACACCGGCGCCCGCGTCTTCGGCCTGCGCATGCGCCGCCGCCGCGGCTGGATCCGCATCGAGGTCCGCGACCCCTCCCGGGGGCTGCCCTGCCTGATGCCGGTCCACGAACTCGACGTCAGCGGGCGGGGGTTGTTCCTCGTGGACAAGCTCTCCGACCGCTGGGGGGTCGACTTACTCCCGCGCGGGAAGACGACGTGGTTCGAGATGAGGGTGGGGGAGAGGTAGTCCCCGAAGTTGTGCAAGTCCGCTGATGTGTACGGCCGTTGTGGCTTCGTGACTGACGTGCGAAACCGTTTGTCGCCGGGGCCTCGCGGGCGGGGCCATGAGTGCGGCCCTGGCCTCGTACGAGGAGCAGAGGATCGCCGGTCACGACGGGGTCCTGGCCGCTGGGTCGATCGGCTGAGGCGCGGTCGTTGACCAGTGGACACAGTGTTGGTGGTTGCGGGAGTAGCGGTTGTTCTGGGCGTCGCGGTGTTCCTGGCGGATCGTGTTCTGCTGGCGATGGAGGCACGGGGCTGGATCTACTGGCGCAAGACCAAGGGCCTGTCGTCCATCGGTGTCGACCTCATCCAGGAGGGTGACCCCGGGGCCCAGGCCGTCAAGCGCGCTATGGAACAAGAACGCGTGCGCAAGAACGTCAGGCCGGCAGAAGACCCGCCCATCCGGGTGGACCTGGACGCCGGCACGGTGCGGTGGCGCCGCCGATCGGCAACCGGTGTCAGGGCTCACCGATGAAGCCGGCCGTTGACGCGCCGGATCAGCCGAGGATCTTCCGCTCGTACGCCACCGCGACCGCCGCCGCGCGGTCGCTGACGCCCAACTTGGCGTAGAGATGGGTGAGGTGGGTCTTCACGGTGGCCTCGCTGATGAACAGCTCGCGTGCGATCTCGCGGTTCGACGTGCCCTTCGCGACGAGGGCGAGCACTTCGCGCTCGCGTGCGGACAGGGGCTCGCTCGCGGGGGTGCGGACAGCGGTGACGAGGCGCGTCGCAACCGCCGGGGACAGGACCGTACGGCCGTCCGCCGCCGCCCTGACCGCCGTGAACAGCTCGTCGCGCGGGGCGTCCTTGAGGAGGTAGCCCGTCGCGCCCGCCTCGATCGCGGGGAGCGTGTCGGAGTCGGTGTCGTACGTCGTCAGGACGAGGACCTTCGCGCGGGCTCCCGTACGGGTGAGGCGGCCGATCGCCTCGACCCCGCCGCCGCCCGGCATCCGCAGGTCCATCAGGATCACGTCGACGGGGCCGGCGGCGACCGCGGCCAGGACGCCGGTGCCGTCCGCGGCTGCCGCGACGACGTCGATGTCGTCGGCCAGATCCAGCACCGCGGCGAGCGGTTCGCGGACGGTGGCCTGGTCGTCGGCGACGATCACGCGCAACGGCCGGGAGTTCTCGGTGGGTTCGCTCATCGGGGGATCACTGCCTCCACGTGCCAGCCGCCTCGGTCCGGTCCCTCGGTGACCGGCCCAGCGGTGAGGGTGCCGTCCAGGAGGGCGACGCGTTCACGCATGCCGATCAGCCCCATGCCGCTGCCGGCCCCCGCGTCCACCGTACGGGTGGCGGGCCGGTTGCGGACGGTCAGCGTCGTGGCGGAGGCGGAGAAGGACAGCTCCACCCGCACCTCGCCGCCCGGCGCGTGCCGCGCGGCGTTGGTCAGGGACTCCTGGGCGATCCGCAGCAGGTTCTGGGTCACCCGGGCCGGCAGCTCCACGGCACGCCCGTGGACGGTGAGCGCGTCGCGGTGGCCGGACGACTCGATCATCGCGGTGAGGGTCTCCACCAGCGGCAACGCGTCCTCGCGCAGGGCGTGGACGGTCCACTGCGCCTGCTTCAGGCTCTCCTTGACGAGGCTGTGGGCCTTGTCGTTGGCGGCCCTGACCTTCTCCAGGTCGCCGGTGTCGAGCAGCGCGTCAGCCAGTTCCAGCTGCATGTTGATCCCGGCGAGGGTGTGCGCGAGGACGTCGTGCACGTCCCGCGCGATCCGGCCGCGTTCGGTGAGTACGGCGGCCTGCGCCTCGGCCCTGGCGGCCCGCTCCGCGCTCTCGGCCGCCGACAGCGCGGCGGCCACGGCCTGGTGCTGGACCCGGTTGAGCATCCCGATCAGGACCGGCGCGCCGGTGGTGAGACCGACGGCCCAGGGCAGCTCCTGGTGGCCGGGCCCGATCCCGAAGTACAGGACGCCGCCGCACAGCAGGCCGCAGGCCAGCGCCAGGACGGCCGCCTGCCTCGCCGGCAGCCGGTACCCGATGTGCCCGCAGAGGAAGAAGGCGAAGAGGTACCCCGTACCGCTGCGGCTCGCGCCGGTCAGCGCCGCCGCCGCGAGGACCCCCAGCGACAGCCAGACGACGGCGGCACGCGGCGGGACCCTGTCCGCGGGCAGCCCGCGGGCCAGCAGCGCCGCGCAGTTCAGGACGAACAGGACCGCGACCACCAGTCCCTGCCCGCTGACGTCCATCGGCCGGATCGTCACGGCCCCGCTGACGATGACCGCCGCGGTCAGGACCCACTGCACCCGGGGGTCCCGGCCGGGGATCGGCCCGAGCGCGGCCGGCGGGGAGGGGGCGGAGGCGGGAGGCACGGCCAGACCATAGCTCACGGCCGGACCGCGACCCGGTCAGCGGCGGAGGCGTCCCGCCCGGCCGTCAGCATCCGGCTCCGTACGAAGATCGTGGCCAGCCGCGTGACGACCTCGGTGAGCGCCATCAGGACGAAGGCCGCCACCCACGCCTGCTCACCGGTGATGTGGTGGGCGAGGCTGAACCGGGCGACGTCGTCGGCGCCGCCGCCGTACTCGGTCCACAGCTGGAACCCCATCCGGGCCCCCATCCCGAGCACCCACAGCAGCGCGGCGACCGCACCCGCCTTGACCAGAACATGCTCCCCGGCGGCCCGGACCCGGGTATACACGCCGCCCGCGACCCCGAGCGCGGCACCCACGGCCACGAGCGCGCCGACCAGTATCAGGTCGTTGCCCCCGGTGGGGACGGAGTCCAGATACGTGTGCGCCACGAAGGCCACGATCCCCAGCGGGATCAGAAAGGTCTTGAGGTCCAGCCGGTCCTCCCGCAGCTGCCGGAAGACGACGAGCAGGAGAGCGATGTCGGTGATCCACTCGGTCGTTGTCATGCCCCCAAGCCTGCTGCCGGAAGGCCCGCGAAGCCTGGACCCACGGGTGGAGCTCCGGGTGGAGAAACAACGGCCCCTCATCCGGGCCCGGCGCCGGCCGGGGAGAACGCGGAGATCACGTACGTCGCCTCGTCGTCGACCGCGTTCCGGTCCTCGTCGAGGACGACGCGGGTGGGCCGGCCGCCGGGGGCGTACTCCACCGCTGCGGTGTCGGCGCCGTTGGCGCGAGCGGTCTTCAGGCGGCTCAACAAGGCGCCGATGGTGGGGAGTTCGGCGTAGGCGGCCTGTCTGCGGCTGTCGGGGTCCGGGGCCGTCACGGCGGTGACCTTCCCGTTCCGGACCGTGATGCGGAAGGTTCCCGCGAGGACCTGGCTCTCGGCGGCGAGGGTGTACGTGTACGACCCCGGCTCCCGCCAGGTCGGATCCGCTCCCGGGTACGTGCGGGTCTCCCCGCAGGCCGTGGTGGTCAGGGCCACGGCCAGGGTGAGGACGGAGAGGTGGCGCGCGGTGGTCATGGGGTCCCCCTTGTGACGGTCATGACCTGGACGCCGGGGGCCTACTTCGCGTTCAGCGCGGTCACCAGCTTCTCCGCGAGCTTCTTCGCGCTGGCCGAGCCGTTGGCGGGGCCGTCCGTCGAGAGGACGCTGACGACGTTCGTGCCGACGCGGGAGGCGATCAGGGTGGTGCCGGTCTCCCAGGCGTCGCTGGTCAGGGTGATCGTGTAGGCCTCGTCGCCGAGCGCGGGGGTGGTGGTGCCGGTGATCTTCACCTTGCTCTTCGTGTCCGAGTCCGTGTAGCTCGGGCAGGCGGCGACGACCTTCTTCAGCGCCGTCATGACGTCCGTCGAGGTGGTGCCCCGGTACGCGTCGATCTCCTGGTCCAGCTGGGCGGTCGTGTTCTTGTTCAGGTACGACGCCTGCGCGAACGAGACGCCCTTGATGCCGGTCAGCTCGATCCACGCGGTGCCGCCGAAGCCGGCGCAGTCGGGCTTCTGCGCCGTCGTCTCCGGCGCTCTGTACGTGTCGCCCGTGTCCCGCGTGACCGTCGCGTCCAGCTCGAAGCCGGCCGCGAAGTACGTCGCCGGCGCGAGCGCCTTCTTCAGCTCGGTGCCGGTCAGGATCCCCTTGTTCGGGTCCGCGGGCTTGGCCGGCGTCGCCTTGGCCGCAGCCGGCTTCGCGTCGGAGTCCGAGTTCGAGGAACAGGCCGCCAGGGCGAGGGGGAGTGCGGCGGCGACGGCGAGCGTCTTGAGGGTGCGGGAGCGCATGGGTGTCCTTGAGCAGTCGTACACAAACGTGTGGGCCTGACGGTCGCCAGGCCCGGAAGGTTGATCATAGAAAGGTAAAGGACACGGAAAAGTCTCTAAATGTCCAAAGGTGAACCAAAGACTGCGCGTTTTCTTCACATGGCGGATGCTCAGCGGCCGTACGGAGGGGCGTACGGCGCCGGCGCCCCGTACCGCACCGGAGCCGGCCGCGGCTTCGGGTCGAACGCGGCGAAGAGCAGCAGCGCCGTCCCCATCGCCGTGCCGAAGAGGAGGACGAAGCCGAAGATGCCGTCGCCCGCGCCGTCCTCCAGGGCGATGAGCCAGGTCCAGACGGCGGCCTCGTACGTCACGAAGGACGCGCACGCGGCCCAGTCGGAGGGCAGGCCGCGGCGGAGCGCGAGGTAGAGGAAGGGGATCCAGAGGAAGAGGCCGAACGTGCCCCACACGGGCAGCGTCCAGGCGATCCGCTGCCCCCAGCCCGCCTCAAGACGCTTCGCGGAGCGTGAACTCGGCGGTGGCGTCGAGTAGTTGTAGCCGCCTGGTATGCCTGCCATGCCGTCCTCATCCCCGCCCTCGTGTCCGGTCAGCGTAGGACACCGGGTTCGGCGGGTCCGACGCGCGGCTCCCCTTTACTGTGGCGTGGGGGATTCTTGTGACGATCGGAAACGGCTGTTTCCGGGACGGCGGGGGCGCGGTCGGCTACCTTGCGACGCGCACGTTTGAACGAATCAAGGGGTGGGAATGGCAGAGCACCGGCAGTCGAGGAAGCGCAGATACATCGCGTGGGGCGTGGCGAGCGCCGTCGTGGTCGCGGGGGGCGCGGTCGCGGCGCAGCAGTCGATGGCCGCGACCGTCTGGCCGGCGCAGAAGACGTACACGGGGCGCGCGTTCGACACGTGCACCGCCCCCTCGCTCGCCGCGATGAAGGCGTGGAAGGCCGACGGCTACTACGGCGGCGCGGCCGTCTACATCGGCGGCAAGAACCGCGGCTGTGCCCAGCCCAACCTCACCAACTCCTGGGTGAAGTCGGTGAATGCGCAGGGCTGGAAGCTGATCCCGCTGTACGTCGGCGCGCAGCCGCCCTGCCAGACGGGGTCCAGCCCCGAGAAGATCAGCGCCGCCACGGCGACCTCCCTCGGCGCGGCCGACGCCGCCGACGCCGTCGCCAAGGCGTCCGCGCTCGGCATGAAGGCCGGCAGCCCCGTCTACCTCGACATGGAGGCGTACGACATCACCAACAAGGCGTGCAACGACGCCGTGTTGGCGTATGTGCGCTCGTTCACGAAGACCCTGCGCGGCAAGGTCTACCGCGCCGGGTACTACGGATTCACCTCCTCCAGCGCCAAGGCGATCGCGACGGCCGTCAACAAGACCGACCTGCCGGGCAACCTCTGGTACGCGCTGTACGACGGGAAGGACACCACGACCGCCGACTGGCCCTGGGGCAAGGACCAGTTCACCGGCCACAGCCGGGGCCACCAGTACCTGGTCAACAGCAAGGAGAAGCGCGGCGGTTACACGATCACCGTCGACCGCAACGCGTGGGACGCGCCGGTCGCGATCGTGGGCTGACGTCCGCAGGAGCCTCTCGAACACGCGCCGGACGGCACCCCCTGAGCGCGTGACGCGGGCGCGGCGGTGCCCCAAGTCCCGGTGAATCGTTGGTCGAATGGGTTGGCCCCAGGCGTACCACTGCCTACCATCGATCACCGCAAGACTTTGTGCACCGCCGCACAAGCTCCTACAGGAGGTCTCCTTGCACCGCCGTCGTCGCACCGCGCTCCTGCTGACCGCCACGATCGCCGCGGCAGCCCCCCTCCTGACCGCCTGCGGTAACGACGCGCACCCCGGTGCAGCGGCCGTCGTCGGCGGCCAGCGGATCACCGTCTCCCAGCTGGAGAGCCGGGTCAACGAGGTCCGGGACGCGCAGCGCGCGGCCGTCGAGGACGACGCCCAGTACGCGCAGGCCATCGCGCAGACCGGCACGCTCACGCGGGACACGCTGCACGGGATGGTCCTCGACAAGGTCCTCCAGAAGGCCGCCGAGAACGCCGGGGTCTCCGTCAGCCGGCGTGAAGTCCAGGAGATGCGGGCCGGGTTGGAGCAGCGGGCCGGCGGGGCCGAAGGGCTGGAGACGGCCTGGCTCCAGCAGTACGGGGTACCGCCGCAGCGGCTCGACGAGAACCTCCATCTCCAGCTGGAGGCACAGAAGCTGGCGGCGAAGCTGGGGACGGAGACGAGCCGGCCGGAGTTCTGGAACGCGCTGTCGACGGCGTCGAAGGAGCTGGGGGTGGATCTCAATCCCCGGTACGGGGGATGGGACGTGCGGAAGGTGAGCCGGGTGGACGCGACTACGCCGTGGGTGCGGGAGATCAGCGCGGGGGCGTAGGGGAGAGGCTGTGGGGGTGCGCGTGACGGCATACAAGATGGTCGTACGACTTTCACTCCCAGGCTGTGGATAACTTTCCGGGCGGGATCGGCGGGTGGGTTACGTTCGGTGTGTGAACGAAACCAGCCCCGCAGATCCCGCGCGGTCCACCGGCCGCATCGTCCTCCTCACCACCAGCCACCGCGTCGCCCCCGGCCTGCTCTCCTGGCCCGCCTGGCAGGTGCTCCACGCGGCGGACCTGGTCGTCTGCGCGGACGGTGCGCATCCTCAGGTGCCGTATCTGCGGGAGGCCGGGATCGCCGTCTCCGTGGCCGCGCCCGGTGCCGAGGAGCTGGTGGCCGAGTGCGCCGGGGGGCGGACCGCGGTCGTCGTCGCCACCGGCGAGGGGGAGCCCGCCCTCACCGACGGGCTCGCCCGTCTCGCCGGGTCCGGGCGGTTCGCCCTGCCCGAACTGGAGCTCCTCCCCGCCTCCTACGACCTCCCCGGCGCCCGTCTCCTCGACCTCGTCCAGGTCATGGACCGGATCCGCCTCGCCTGCCCCTGGTCCTCGCAGCAGACCCACAAGGGGCTCGCGAAGTACGCGGTCGAGGAGTCGTACGAACTCGTCGAGGCGATCGAGGAGGGCGACTACGACGAACTCCGCGAGGAACTCGGCGACGTCCTCCTCCAGGTCGTCTTCCACGCGCGCATCGCCGAGGACGCGGAGGAGGAGGCGTTCTCCATCGACGACGTCGCCGCGACGATCGTCACCAAGCTGATCCACCGCCACCCGCACGTCTTCGGTGACGCGGTCGCCACGACCCCCGAGGAGGTCAAGGCGCACTGGCTGCGCACGAAGGCGATCGAGAAACGCCGGGCCTCCGTCACGGACGGCGTCCCCCTCCACCAGCCGGCCCTCGCCCTCGCGGCCAAGCTGACGTCCCGGGTCCGGACGGCCGGGCTGGACGTGCCGCTGCCGGGCGGCGAGGGCGTCGGGTACGAACTGCTGGCGCTCGCGGCTCGCGCCGAGGCGGAAGGGGTGGACCCGGAGGCGGCGTTGCGGGCGGCGGCCCGGGTGTACCGGGAGGCGGTTCGGGGGGTCGAGGGG
>NZ_LIRL01000523.1 GCF_001419795.1 Streptomyces niveiscabiei | reverse complement strand
CGGCGGCCACTCGCTGCTCGCGGCCCGCCTCGTCGCGACGGTCAGGGACACCCTGGGCGTCGAGATCGGCCTGCGGACGCTGTTCCAGGCTCCGACCGTCGCCGAGCTGTCCGGCAGGCTGGCGCTCCAGGACGCGGACGGCTCGCTGGACGTCGTCCTGCCACTGCGGCCCACCGGCACCGGCACACCCCTGTTCTGCGTGCACCCCGGCGGCGGCGTGAGCTGGTGCTACAGCGGGCTGCTCAGCCACGTCGACCCCGACCACCCCGTGTACGCCATCCAGGCGCGCAGCCTCGCCCGGGACGAACCCAGGCCGGGCAGCTACGAGGAGATGGCCGCCGACTACGTGGAGCAGATCCGCAAGATCCAGCCGGAGGGCCCGTACCTGCTCCTCGGCTGGTCGGCCGGCGGACTCATCGCACACGCGGTCGCCACGGAGCTCGGGCGCCTGGGCCAGCGCACGGCGTTGCTCGCGATCCTCGACGCCTACCCGGTCGTCGACCTCACCTTCGACGAGGCGCCGGTCCCCTCCGAACGGGACGTCCTGGTCGGCATGTTGGACTGCGACCCCGACGAACTCCCGGACGGCGACCTCACCTACGACGAGGTGATGACGGTCCTCAGGCAGCGCGGCAGCGCGCTCGCGAGCCTGGAGCGCCGCCACCTCGAAGCCATCGTCGCCGTGATGATCAACAACGCGAGCCTCGCCCTCACCTTCGAACCGGCCGTGTTCCAGGGCGAGATGCTCCTGTTCAACTCCACGATCGACCGCGAGCAGGACTCCCCGGGAGCCGACGTGTGGCAGCCGTACGTCGACGGCCCGATCACCTCGTACGACATCACCGCACGCCACGACCGCATGACCCAGCCGGGCGCACTCGCCCAACTCGGCCCCGTGCTCGCCGCACGCATCGCCGAACTCGCCAACTCCACCGACACAGAGGAGATCTGACGCCATGTCGACGAACCCCTTCGAGGACGACACCGCCCGCTACCTCGTGCTCACCAACGACGAGGGCCAGCACTCCCTGTGGCCCGCGTTCGCCGACGTCCCGGACGGCTGGACCGTCGCCCACCCCGAGGACACCCGCCAGGCCTGCCTGGACCACGTCGAGCAGCACTGGACGGACATGCGGCCCAAGAGCCTCGTGCGGGCCATGGACGCCTGACATGACGGCGACCCCCACCGACACCCTCGACTACCCGGCGGCGATGGCGAGCGACACCTTCCGCCGGGACCCGTACCCCTTCTACGCCCGCATGCGGGACACCGACCCCATCCACCGTACGCAGCAAGGCATTTGGTACGTCTTCCGGTACGACGACGTCGAACAGGCCCTGGGCGACCTGCGGTTGTCGAACGACAAGGACCGGATGACCGGCGCGCTCGTCGCGCAGGACGGCCGCATGCGGCAGCTGAGCAGGCTCGTCGCGCGGCTCGGACGCGTCATGAGCAACACCGACCCGCCGGACCACGCGCGCCTGAGGAAACTCGTCAACAAGGCGTTCACCGCACGGCGGGTGGAGGAGCTGCGGCCCAGGATCCAAGGGGTCGTGGACCGGCTGATCGACGAGGCCGGCGGGTCCACGTTCGACGCGCTCGCCGCCGTCGCCTCACCCCTCCCGCACGCCGTGGTCTGCGAACTGTTCGGCATCCCCGAGGCGGACCGCGCTCAAGTCAAGGAGTGGTTCCGGGGGTTGGGCCGCATCCACGAGGACATCGACAAGGCCGAGAAAGTCGTCGACGCCTTCGAGACGTACCTGACCGGCCTCGCCCGCGAACGCCGCGCCGACCCGGGCGACGACCTGATCAGCGCCCTGGTCACCGCACAGGCGCAGGACGACCGGCTCACCGACCACGAGGTCCTCTCCACCTGCTTCATGCTGATCACGGCGGGCGACGAGACCACCACCAACCTCGTCGGCAACGGCCTCCTCGCCCTCCTGCGCCACCCCGACCAGCTCGAACGCCTCCGCGAAGAACCGGAGTTGATCCGCCAGGCGGTGGAGGAGTTCGTCCGGTACGACACCCCGAGCCAGGCCATCGTCCGGGTGGCCGCCGAGCAACTCGACCTGGGCGGCCGTACGTTGCCCCCGGGCGACCTGGTCTACCTGCTGCTCGCCTCGGCGGGCCGCGACCCCGAGCGGTACGACGACCCCGACCGCCTCGACCTGACCCGCACCCACCCCCGGCACCTCGGCTTCGGCCACGGACCGCACTTCTGCCTGGGCGCCCCGCTGGCCCGCCTGGAGACCGAGATCGCCGTCTCCACCCTCCTCGCCCGCTGCCCCGGCCTGCGCCTCGCGGTCGCCCCGGACGCACTGGACTGGCGCCCCAACCCGCTGCAACGCCGCCTCACGGCGCTGCCCGTCACCCACAACCCGAGGAAGTGACCACCGAGGTGACCGAGACTCAGGAACTCACCCCCACCCGCGAGTTGAAGGTGACCCGCGAACAGGTCCTGCCCTGCGCGCCCGACCGCGTCTTCCGCGCCGTCGCCACCACCGACGGCAACGTCGGCTGGCTGTACCCCATGGACGTCGAACCCCGCCTCGGCGGCGCCGTCTCGCGAGGCTCCTCCACGGTCGTCGCCTGGGACCCGCCCCACGAATTCGCCTGCCGCACCCCGGACTTGGACGGCTTCACCAACACCCTCAGCTACCGCGTCGAGCCGCACGAGGACGGCGCCCTGCTGCGGATGGGCATCCACTGGGTGCACACCGGCACCCCCGACGACGGCTGGGACACCCGCGCCGACGCGGCCGTACGGCACGTCGACTTCTACCAGCACAGCCTCGCGGAGTACCTGCGGCACTTCGACGGGCGCCCCGCCACGTACGTCAAGGCGTCCCGGCCCGGGCCGCCCACGTCGCCGGACGCCTTCGACGCGGTACGGGAGAGGCTCGGCGTGCCGCCGGGAGCCGCAGCGGGCGACGTGGTCGTGGCCCTGCTGCCCGGCGGCCCGGTTCAGGTCCAAGTCGACCACCGGGACGGGGACTTCCTCGGACTGCGCGGCCCCGACGGCCTGTACCGCTTCTTCAACGGGGCCCGCTGGAACTGGCCGCTGTGGGTCGGCCACCACCTGTTCACGCCGGCCCCGGACACCGACGACGCCGCGTGGGACACGTGGCTCGCCGAAACGGCCCCCTGAGTCGAAACGACCCTCCGAGTCGAAACGACCCGCTGAAAAGTCCAGCTGAAAGTCCAGCTGAAAAGACCAGCGCGAAAGGAGCGCACCCATGCAGACCCAGACCCTCGTCTACTCCGCCGAACTCGTCGAGCAGGACGGCGTCTTCACCCTCGTCGTCACCGACCAGACCCACGGCACCGTGCAGTCCGTCCAGGTCCCGAAGCGGGCCGTCGACAAACTCCCGTACTTCCTCTCGCTGCTGACGTCACGTCAGTTCGGCATGTTCCGCTAGCAGTTAGGCACCGCACCGCCATGCCCCACCTCGCCCCCACCCGGCAC
>NZ_LIRL01000522.1 GCF_001419795.1 Streptomyces niveiscabiei | reverse complement strand
CTCACCCCGCTCCAGGAGGGCCTCCTCTTCCACCGCCAGTACGACCGGCACGGCGAGGACGTGTACGTCATGCTGCTGACCCTCGACCTCACCGGCGCCCTGGACGTGCCGGCGCTGCGCAGGGCCGTCGTGGGGCTGGGCCGGCGCAGGACCAACCTCGTCGCCGGGTTCGTCCGGCTGCCCGGCGGGCGCCTCGTGCAGGTCGTACCCCGCAAGGACGCCGAACTCGGCGAGGCCGACCTGTCCCGGCTGGACCCCCGGGAGCAGGAGACGGAGTGCGCCCGGCTCGCCGCCGAGGCGCGCGGCACCCGCTTCGACCCCGCCGACCCGCCGCTGATCCGCTTCACCCTGCTGCGGCTGGCCGCCGACCGCTTCCGGCTCCAGATCGTCACCCACCACATCCTGCTCGACGGCTGGTCCAACCAGCTCCTGCTGCCCGAACTGTTCGCCCTGTACAACGGCGTACGGGAGCTCCCCGACCGCACCCCCTACCGGGACCACCTCGCCTGGCTGGTCCGGCAGGACCGCACGGAGGCGCTGCGGGTCTGGCGGGAGACGCTCGCCGGGGCCGAGCCGACGCTGCTCGGCGCACCGGGCAAGCACGACGGACGCTGGCCCGGCAGGCGGACGTACCGGTTCGACGCGCGGTACACGGCACGGATCGCCGCGGCGGCGGCCCGGCTCCGGGTCACCGTCAACACGCTGACGCAGTGCTGCTGGGCGCTGCTGCTCGCGGGGGAGACCGGCCGCCGGGACGTCGTGTTCGGCATCACCGTCTCCGGACGCTCACCGGACCTGCCGGGCGTCGAGTCGGTGATGGGGTTCCTCATCAACACTCTCCCGATGCGGGTCACGCTCGACGCGGGCGAACCGCTGGGGGACCTGCTGCGCCGCGTCCAGCGCGAACAGGCGCGGCTCATGCCCCACCAGCACGTGGGCCTCGGCGACATCCAGGCCGCCGCGGGGACCGGCGAACTCTTCGACACGGCCATGGTGTTCGAGAACTTCCCCCAGCCGCCCCAGGACCCCCGCACCGCCCTCGCCGATGTCCACGTCACCCGCGCGCACAGCGAGTCCGCCGGGCACTACCCGCTCGTCATGATGGCGTTCCCGCACCCCGACAGCCTCGACCTGAACCTCCTGCACCGCCACGACCTCTTCGACGACGAGGCCGCGGACCGCCTCCTGGACCGACTGGTCCGGCTGATCCGCACGGTCGTCGAGGATCCCGGCACCACCCTCGCCCGGCTCGATCCGCTGGACGACACCGACCGCACCCTCCTGGAGCGCCACCGCGCCGGCGAGAGCGCCGCCCCGGCCACCGTCTGCGCCCTCGCCGAGGCGCAGGCCGCCCGCACCCCCGACGCGCTCGCCCTGGACGCCGTCGACACCGGAGTCCGCCTGACCCACGCCGAACTCCACGCCCGCGCCGGACAGCTGGCCCGGGAACTGCTCGCGCGCGGCCTCGGGCCCGAGCGGCGGGTCGCCGTCCTGCTGCCGCGCTCCGTCGGCCTCGTCGTCGCGTTCCTCGCCGTCCTCAAGGCGGGCGCGGCGGTCGTCCCGCTGGATCCCGGCTACCCGGACGAGCGGCTGCGGCTGATCCTCGACGACGCGGACCCCGCGCTCCTGCTCACCGACCGCGCGCGGGCCGGGTCCGCTCCGGCGGGGCTCGCGACGCTGGTCCTGGACGACACCGACGTGTCGGACCGCCCCGACGGCCCCGTACGGGACGCCGAACGGCCCGTTCCCCTGCGGCCCGAACATGCCGCGTACCTCGTCTACACCTCGGGAAGCACCGGGCGCCCCAAGGGCGTCGTCGTCCAGCACAGCGGGATCGCCGGGGTCGTGCGCACCGGGCTGCGCACGCTCGGTGTGACGCGGGGCGGCCGGATCCTGCACCTCCTGTCGCCCGCCTTCGACGCGGGCGTCCTGGACATCCTGGAAGGGCTCTGCTCACCGGCCGCACTCGTCCTCGCCGACGCCGAACGCCTGCGCCCTGGAGCCGAGTTGGCCGCACTCCTCACGGACGCGGAGATCACCGCGGTCAGCCTCACCCCCTCCCACCTCGCCGTCCTCGACCCGGCACAGGTGCCCGCCGGGATCACCGTACGGTCCTGCGCCGAGCCGCTGGCGCCCGAGCTGGCGCGGCGCTGGTCGGCCCGCCACCGGCTGCTGAACGCGTACGGGCCGACCGAGACGACCGTCATGGCGACCGTCGCGGGCCCCCTGGACCGGGCCGCCGCACCCGTCGGCCGCCCGGTCGCCGGGGCCACCGTGCACCTCCTCGACCACGCCCTGCGGGCCGTCGCGCCGGGGCGGGTCGGCGAGGTCCACATCTCCGGCGGCCTGGTGGCGCGCGGCTACACCGGGCAGCCGGGCCTCACCGCGTCCCGGTTCCTCGCCGACCCCTTCGCCGCCGACGGGCGCCGCATGTACCGCACCGGGGACCTCGCCCGCTGGAACGGCGACGGCCAACTGGAGTTCGTGGCCCGCGCGGACCGCCAGCTCAAGGTGCGGGGCTTCCGACTGGAGCCCGGCGAGGTGGAGTCACAGCTCCTGCGCCACCCGGCGGTCGCCGAGGCCGCCGTCACCGCGCGAGGCCCCCGACTCCTCGCGTACGTGGTGGCGAAGCCCGGCAGGGCACCGGACGACACCCGCCCGCAGGCCCTGCTGGACCGGCTGCGCGCCACGCTCCCCGCCCACGCCGTCCCCGCGACCGTCACCGTCCTCGACCACCTGCCCCGCACCCCGAGCGGCAAGACGGACCACGCCGCACTCCCCGACCCCGAGCGGCCCACCGTCGGACGGGCACCGCGCACCCCGCGCGAGGTCCGGCTGTGCGCCCTGTTCGCGGAAACCCTCCAGACCGCCGCCGTCGGCGTGGACGACGACTTCTTCGAACTCGGCGGCCACTCCCTGCTCGCCGCCCGCCTCGCCCGGCGCATCGAGGAGGTGTGGGGCGAGGAGGCCGACGCGTCGCTGGTGTTCGCGGCCCCCACGGTCGCCCGGCTCGCCGAACGACTCGGCCCCGACCGGGACGAGGAGCGGTTCGGCGTCCTCCTCCCGCTGCGCGCCACGGGCAGCCGGCCCCCGCTGTTCTGCGTCCACCCGGCGGGCGGCGTCGCCTGGACGTACTCCGCCCTCGCCGGCCGGCTCGACCGCGACCTCCCGCTGTACGCGCTCCAGGCCCGGGGACTCGACGGGCACGGCCGCCTCCCGGACAGCGTCGAGGAGATGGCCGCCGACTACGTCGAACAGATCCGCGCCGTCCAGCCGGAGGGCCCCTACCACCTGCTCGGCTGGTCCTTCGGCGGACTCGTCGCCCACGCCATGGCCACCCACCTCCAGGACCACGGCGAACAGGTCGACCGGCTCCTCCTCCTCGACCCGTACGTCGTCGCCGACCTGCCCGCACCGGACGTGGACCGGGAGGACCGGCACCGGGCCGTGCTCGGCGCGCTGCTCGACATCGCGGACGTCAGGCCCGCCGGGCTGCGCGACGACGAGCTGACGACCGCCCGCTTCCTGGAGATCGCCCGCGGCGGCGAG
>NZ_LIRL01000521.1 GCF_001419795.1 Streptomyces niveiscabiei | reverse complement strand
GGGTGAGCAAGTGGGCGGGCAGGGCGACCAGTTCGGACCAGGTGCCGCGGGCTGTGGCGATCTGGGCGGACATCGCGACGACCTGGTCTCCGGGCTCGAAGGGGGCGTCGTGCGCGGTGACGACCGTGCCGGAGAGGTCCCAGCCGAGGGTGGCGGGGAGGGCGGGGCCGACGTCCCACGCGCGGGTCTTCCAGTCGACCGGGTTGAGGCTGCTCGCGGCGGTCCGGACCAGGACCTCGCCGGGGGCCGGGACCGGGTCGGGGACCTCGCAGACGGTAAGGGCCTCGGGGCCGCCGTGGTGGTCGATCTGCACTGCTCGCATGGTGCGTACTCCTCCGGGAGGGCGTCGATCTCGTTCGCCCCCGACGCTAGACTCTGACATCGGTGTGAGAGTCAAGCGGAGAGGGAACCGCCGGTGCGTATCGGGGAGTTGTCGCGCAGGACCGGGGTGCACGAGCGGCTGCTGCGGTACTACGAGGAGCAGGGGTTGCTGTGTCCGGCGCGGCGGCCCAGCGGGTACCGGGAGTACGCGGACGACGATGTCGACACCGTCCGGCGTATCCGCTCGCTCCTCGCCGCCGGGCTGAGCACCGCGACGATCGGCGCGATCCTGCCGTGCCTGCGCGATACGCCGGAGGGCTTGGTGCCGACGTGCCCGGACCTCGTCGCCGATCTGCACCGGGAGCGGGAGCGGATCGCGGGGTCGATCGCCGAACTCCAGGCGTCGCTGGGGGCGTTGGAGCGTGTCATCGCGGCGGCGCCGGAGGATGTGACGCGCCGGGCGCTGGCCGCGCTGGGGAGCTGAGCGCTCGGCGCCTGAGCGGGGAGACGCCCCGGGCGCGACGCCGGGTCCGGTGCGGCCGTCGTCCAGAGCCCGGGCCCGCCTACTCCGTTCCGCCCAGGAAGACGCGGACCACCTCGTCGAGTGCGCGAGTCGTGAGGTGGAGGCTCTCGACGTCCACGTGTTCGTCGTCGCCATGGAAGAGCTTGCGGGTCTTGCCGACGTCCCAGCCGGGCGCGTACACGCCGAAGCCGTACGCCACTCCCCCGGCGTCGCGGACGAAGCGGGCGTCGGTGCCGCCCGCGGTGAGGGTGGGGAGGATCTCGGCGTCGGGGAGCTGGTGGCGGATCGCGGCGCCCATCACGTCGTACAGGCGGCCCGCAGGGGACGCGGAGGCGGTGCGGCGGGACAGGCGCTCGATCTCGACGCGGTCGGCCAAGTCACCCAGGGCGGTGCGGAGTTCGGCGTCGATCTCGTCGTCGTCCTGGCCCGGCAAGGAGCGTACGTCGACCTCGACGACGGCCGTGGAGGGGATGACGTTGAGCTTGTCACCGGACTTCAGGACGGTCGGCGCGAAGGTGAGGTGGGTGAGGGCGTGGGCGAAGCGGGCGCTGTCGCCGAGGTGGACCAGGTAGTCGTCCAGCGTGGCGGGATCCAGGAGCCCGGCGGTGACGTCGGCGGGGAGGTGGGCGGCGTGGACGAAGTCGTGCCACCGTTCGTCGGTGCGGGCCGGGGTGCGGTGGCGGGCCACTCTGAGGGCGGCCTCGGCGGCGAGGAGGGCGGCGTTGTCGCTGCCCCAGGGCATCGAGCCGTGTCCCGCGCTGCCCCGGACGTGCAGGCGGCGCGGGAAGGCGCCCTTCTCGCCGACGGTGACCGTGACCGCGCGGGGTCCGACGTGGGCGCCCGCGCTCTCGGTGAGGGCGTGGTCCCAGGGCAGCAGGGCGGGGGCGTGCTCGGCGATCCAGCCGACGCCGTAGCGGCTGCCGGCCTCCTCGTCGGCGACGGCCGCGAACACCAGGTCTCCGGCGAGCCGGTGCGGCGCACGGGAGACGGCCTTGGTGACGACGGCCATCGCGGAGGTGAGGTTGAGCATGTCGATCGCGCCTCTCCCCCACACGATGCCGTCACGGACGTCACCGCTGAACGGGTCCCGGGTCCAGGTGCGCGGGTCGGCCGGGACGACGTCGGTGTGGCCGAGGAGCGTCAGCGCGGGGGCCTTCGGGTCGTGTCCGGGGACGCGGAAGAGGGTGGTGACGCGGCCGGGGACGGGTTCGACGCGTTCGGTCTCGACGGCCGAGTCGCAGAAGTAGTCGGCGAGGGTGTCGGCGGTGCGTGCCTCGCCGCCGGACTCCGGGGTCGGGGTGCCGTCGTTGACGCAGGCGTTGCGGATCAGCGCCGACAGCAGGTCGACCGTTTCCTGGGGGTCCGGGAGGGATTGCCGGTGAGGGCTCATACACTTCATCGTGGGTGCGTATGCATGCGGATACAAGCGGATACCCGGGTGAACTCGGCCGGGAGAAGGGGTCCGTGACAGGAGGGGTGCCCATGGGGCGGCGCACGGCGGAGGCCGAGGGCGGCGGGCAGGAGCGCGAGCCGCTCGCGGACTCGGGGAGCCTCTGCTACCGGCTGATGCGCGAGGACCTGCTCAGTGGGGCCCTCGACCCCGGAGGTCCGCTGCTGGAGACGGCACTGAGCACGCGGTACGGGGTGTCGCGTACGCCGGTGCGGGACGCTCTGGGCCGGCTCGAACAGGACGGTCTGGTCGAGCGGGTGGCGCGCGGCTACCGGGTCCGGGCGGTCACCGCGGAGGACATCCTGGAGATCCACGAGGCGCGGATCGCCCTGGAGTCGGCCGCCGCCGCGTCCGCAGCGCTGCGCCGCACCGACCTCGACCTGGCGCGGCTCGCGCACCACCATCGCCTGCTCGCCGAGCGGAGCGAGCCCGGTGAGATCGGCGCCGCCGACGCCCGTTTCCACGAGGCGCTGTGGCTGTCCGGCCACAACACGACCATCGCGGGGCTGCTGGAGCGGCTCGTGACCCAGATGCGGCTGTTCGACCGGGAGCCGTCGGCACCGGGGAACAGGGAGATCACGCACGCGGAGCACGAGCGCATCCTGCGGGCCGTACGGGAGCACGATCCGCGGGCGGCGCGCCGTGAAGTCGCCGCGCATCTGGGGCGCGACCGGGACGTGCGGCTCGCCGCGCTGGCCCGGACGCCCCTGTAGACGCCTCCTCACCTGATGAAAGGTTCCACCATGCCCGGCTTCCTCGACCTCGTCCCGGACCCCGAAGGGCGCCCCCTGCTGGGCATCCGCCGGTTCGACGAGCCGTTCCTCCTGACCGTCTCCCTCTCGCAGGGCCTGGGCTCCAGCGACCTGTGGCTCGACCGGGGGCGGGCGGGC
>NZ_LIRL01000520.1:512-26241 GCF_001419795.1 Streptomyces niveiscabiei | reverse complement strand
GCGTAGGGGTGGGTGGGGTCGCCGGCTGGTCCGTGTTCGTCGCGCAGCTTCAGGCAGAGCGCGGCGACGAACTACGGCACCGTGCTCACCCCGGGAGACCCCGGGGCCATCGACGCGACGGCGACCTGGACCGGATCGGTCGTACGCGGTGACGACGGACTGTGGCGGATGTTCTACACCGGCTCGGTCTGGGACGAGACCGGCAACACCCAGACCATCGCGCTGGCGACCTCGACGGACCTGTTCACCTGGCACAAGCGCGAGGACTTCGCAGTGGCGGCCGACGCCCGGTGGTACGAGCGGCGCGGTACGTCGTCCTGGCCGGAGGAGGCATGGCGGGACCCGTGGGTGTACCGCGGCCCGGACCTCCGCTG
Organism: Streptomyces niveiscabiei; assembly: GCF_001419795.1. Classification (GTDB taxonomy): domain Bacteria; phylum Actinomycetota; class Actinomycetes; order Streptomycetales; family Streptomycetaceae; genus Streptomyces; species Streptomyces niveiscabiei. Next base: position 25,867 of record NZ_LIRL01000520.1, on the reverse strand, counting down.
GCACATGCTGATCACCGCCCGCTCCCGCACCGGACCCGTGGACGGCCGGTCCGCGCTCCTGTTCTCCACCGAGCGGGAGACCATCACCGACACCCGCGCCAGACAGGGCCCCGGCGAAGGACGGGCTGATCGATCTCACTCAGGCCGCCCCCCTCACATCCGAGGCCCTCTACAGCGGACGCCTGGTCCGCGACCAGCACGGCCGGGCCGCCCTGCTGGCTTTCGCCACGGGGGCGCGCACAGGGCGATTCGAGGGGACGATCGCGGACCCCCTGCACGTCTCCTGGGACGCGGACCGACTCCGTGCCGACGTTCCTACAGCGCCGTACGCCTTGGGTTTCTCGTTGTCGACGGATTGTCTGCGGATTCTCTATCCCCTGAGGTGAGGAGCCCGGGGACGGGTTGCATGGCCTTCGGCGTCTACGGCCGCCGTACCGCGACTCATGTCCCGAAAGGACCTCCCCTCACCATGTCTGTCAGACGGGTCACGAGGCTGCTCATGGCAGCGCTGGCCCTCACCCTGCTGCCGCTCGTCGCGGCCCCGCCCGCACAGGCGGCCAGCTTCAGTCCCGTGGACGCCCAGCCGTGGGACCAGGGGCTTCCCCTGTTCTGCTCGGACAACCTGGTCATCGGGGCGCGCGGATCGGGGGAGAACTCACCGGAGAACCCCCCGCTGCCCGGCCTCGAACACATGGGAAACCGCGTGGGCGCCTACCTCCGCGAGGCCCAGATCGCCGGCCTCAGCGGATCGTCGACCGCGTACTACCCGCTGCCCTACGAGGCCGCGGACGTCAGCGCCGACACCATGCTGTGGAGTTCGACCTGGGTCAACTCGCGCAACACCGGGACCAAGCAGCTGATCCAGGTGGTGCGCAAGTGGGAGAGCATGTGCCCCACCTCGCGCATCGGTCTCGTCGGGTACTCCCAGGGCGCCAACGTGGTGCACGACGCGATCGACAACCTCTCCGTCGACGAGCGCGGCCACATCGGCGCCGTACTGATGCTGGCGGATCCGCACAGCGCGGCGGGGCAGACCTCGTACGCGATGCACGTGGACTACCGCACCGGCGAGGCCGGCAAGACGACGGAGGGCGGGCTCCTCGAACCGCGCGTCCTGCCGTCCGACATCGCCGGGCGCAGCCTCGACTTCTGCATCGTCGGCGACATCATCTGCGACCCGCATCAGAGCGAGAGCGCCGCGCTGGGCTCCGAGATCCACGGCAGCTACCAGTCCTGCTGCGGCAGCATCGACCACAAGCGGAGCCTCGGCAGCTGGTTCGCCCGGCAGATGCAGGGGATCAGCGGCCCGCCGCCCGCGCCCGCCTGGAACCCCGGCCGCGACTGCGGCATGACGGTGGTCGCGCCCAACGACGCCGCCGCCAGGGCCGTCGACTGGGCGTGCCGGGAGGTCAGCGTCGGCACCTGGTACAGCTGGGGCGGCGGACACGGCCCGGCGCCCGGGCCGACGTACGGATTCGTGGACAGCTCCGACCCCGAGCGCAGCAGGAACGACCCCAGCCGCAAGGGCTTCGACTGCTCGGGCTTCGTCCGCTACGCGTGGGCGAAGGCCGTCGGGTACGACGTCATGGGGCAGCGCACCGCCGCGCAGGAGTTCCAGCTGCCGGCCACGAACCGCTTCACCGCGGCCCAGGGCACCGCGCCGCTGCAACCCGGCGACCTGGTCTTCTTCGGCTCACCCATCCACCACGTGGCCATGTACCTGGGCGACGGGAAGATCGTCGAGGCGCGCGAGTCGGACACCCACATCATGGTGTCGCAGTTCTCCAGCCACAACGGCTACACCGGGGCCATCCGCCTCGCCGCCTCCGGCGGAGCGGGCGGCGGCGGTGACCACAGCACCTGGGGCGACCACGTCAACGTGCGCGCCTCGGCCGGGCTGTCCGCCCCCGTCGTCGTCACCTTCGACGGCCCCACGGCCATCAAGGTCAAGTGCCAGCAGCACGGCGAGTCCGTGACCGCCGAGGGCTACACCAACGACGCCTGGTCCTACCTGCCCGACTACGGCGGCTGGGTCAGCAACATCTACGTCCAGGGCCCGGCCTGGCTCGACGGCGTACCGTCCTGCGACGGCTCGGAGGGCGGCGCGACCGGAGGAGCCGGACGGTTCGAGACCTGGGCCACCGGAGTCAACGTACGTCCGCTGCCGTCCCGTTCGGGAACGCCCGTGGCCACCTTCTCCGCGCCCATGTCGGTGGTGATCCAGTGCCAGAAGCGGGCCGAGTCCGTGACCGCCGAGGGCCTCACCAACGACGCCTGGTCCTACCTGCCCGACTACGGCGGCTGGATCAGCAACATCTACGTCAAGGGGGCCGACTGGCTCGCGGGCGTGCCCGCGTGCGACGGCAACACGGGCGCGGGCAGCGGCGGGTTCTCCACCTGGGGCACCGACGTCAACACCCGCCAGCGGCCCAGCACCTCGGCACCGCTCGGACCGGTCTTCGCCGCCCCCACGAAGGTGACGGTCTCCTGCCAGCAGCACGCCGAGTCCGTGACCGCCGCTGGCGTCACCAACGACGCCTGGTCCTACCTGCCCGACCAGAAGGCGTGGATCAGCAACATCTTCCTCCAGGGCCCCGCCTGGCTCGACGGCGTCCCGCCGTGCGGGCCGAGCAGCGCCCCGGTCGGTGACCCCGGCTTCAGCACCTGGGGTTCCGGAGTGCAGGTGCACGCCGACTCCTCGACGTCCACCGCGACCGTGCACACCTTCAGCGGGCCGACCAACGTCCGGATCCGCTGCCAGGAGCGCGGCGAGTCGGTGACCGCCGAGGGAATCACCAACAGCGCGTGGTCCTACCTGCCGGACTTCGGCGGCTGGGTCAACAACATCTACATCCAGGGGCCGGCCTGGCTCGACGGCGTCCCGTCGTGCGGGATCAGCCGCCCCGGCAACCCGCCCGAGATGCTCTGAACCCCGCTGATGTCCCGGGACATCAGCTCCGTGCGCCGGCGCCCCCACAGGGCGCCGGGTACGAACTCTGCTCGACCTCGTAGGGCAGACACGTCCCGGGCACGGGCGCGTAGTCCAGCAGGTGCCCGCGTACGCGGCGGATGTACGGCAGCAGACGGCTCGGTACGCCGTTCGCCTTCTGCACGACGAACGTCGCCGTCCGGTACGCGGCGGCCAGGTTCAGCGCCGGGTCCCCGGCGACACCCTCCAGCTGCGGAGCCAGCGTGCACAGCATGCGGCCCAGGGCCAGGATCGACTCCTCGGGGTCGAGCGGCGGCACCGGAACCCGGTCCTGCCGGTCCGGGGGCAGGTAGTACCGCAGGACGCGTGGCGTCCAGCGCGCGATGCCGTACTCCTGGGCGGCGGGATCGGCCAGATCGGGATCGAAGCCGCTCTCGGCGGCGAGGATGGCGGCGATCAGCGCGGGGGTGATCTGCGGGACCGGGCACATGGTCCCGGCGCGGACGATGGCGGGCCGGAACCGGGCCGGTATCGCGGCCCGGGGATTCAGCCACCTGGCGTCGTCGGCCGGGGCCGCCGCCCGCGCCGTGATCGCCGACGCCGTCGCGGACGGGCCGTGCGTCGCGTGCGCCTGCGAGGCACAACAGCCGAACAGGATCAGCCCCAGCACGGCGAAACGCCACGCTCCCCGCACACCACCAGGAGACGGCTTCACCTGCGCGGACGGCTCCGCAGGCTCCCCGACAGGCCCGGACCCGGCGACCACAACGGGCTCCGCGTGCATCCCCGTCTCCAGTTCCACCCGCGTACGGACGCGCCGGGCCTCCCACTCCCCGACATCACCCCCGCACGCCCCCACATACGCCGCGAGCACAGCGGCACTCGGCAGCCGCTTGCCGGACGCGCAGGCGGCGAGCGTGGAGGCGGCGAAATGCGTGTGCGCGGCCAGCTGCTGGTAGGACGGCGACCCCGCCTGCCGCCGCAGCCCACGCAGGTCGTGAGCGAACCGCTCCAGGACCCCCAGCGTCGGATCGATACGGCTCTCGCGCCGCCCCATGTCTTTCCCCCAACGACCTTCACCTACCGTGTCGCCTGCTCACGGCGACGCCAGCCGATTGTGCACGTACGTGAAAAATTCCGCCACTCCGTCCCGACGGAGGCCCCCGCCTTCCGAAAAAAAAGAGTTGAATGACTCTATTTTTCGTGGCGTGGAATTTCCATACTGAACATGCCGGGAATTCGGTTCCAGAAGGATTGGGTAAACGATGAAGAAGAACATGGGTAAACGTCTTTTCGTGCCAATGGCCCTCACCTCTGCGGTAGCCGCCGTCGCTCTGACCGCTGCTCCCGCGTCGGCCGCTTCGGTCTCCATCAACGTCGCCGCCAATCGAATGCCTCAGGGGGCGGCCTGTGTCTACGTGACGGACATTACGACCGGTGCAACCGCCAACGCGGGCGGTGTCCGGTTTACGCAGGGCAGGAGCGTCACGGTCAGGATGGGTATCAATTCGGGTGACAACCTGTCCTTCGAGTGGCACGGAAGGGACTGCGCCGGATCGGCACTGCGGATCGACTTCCTCAGGGCTCCGTCCCCTCTGCCGACCGTGTGGAACATCAACTGACGCTCGCAGTGAGCTGAGGCGCCGGCGCATCGCGGCCCCGGGTGTCCGGCGCCCTCTGTCGCGAGATCCCCGGTTCGTGTGAACCTCCTTGCAGATCAACACTGTTGAGGAGTCGCATGTCGAATCGTGAGGTATCCCTTCAGCTCTACACACTTCGCTCTCTCCTCGAAGAGGACCTGGAGGGCACGCTCGGCCGTGTCGCCGGGATCGGCTACACCACCGTCGAGCCCTACGGCTTCGTCCACCGGGCGGAGCGAATATCGGAGGCGCTGAGCGCGCACGGGCTGTCCGCGCCGACCGCGCACGCGCCGCTGCTGTCGGACGACCGGTCCACTGTCTACGCCGCCGCACGGCGCCTGGGCGTCGGCACGCTCGTGGTGCCGATGGTGGCGCCCGAGCGCTGGCGGACCAGGGAGGGCATCGAGGGCCTCGCCGCGGACCTGAACCGGGTGGCTGTCGAGGCCGCCGACCACGGGTTCACCGTCGGCTACCACAACCACCACTTCGAACTCGAACTCCGCCAGGACGGCACGCACGTTCTGGAGATCCTCGCCGACTGCCTGGCGGACGAGGTGGTCCTCGAAGTCGACACGTACTGGGCGGCCGTCGGCGGCGCGGACGTACCGGCGCTGCTGGGCCGGCTCGGGGACCGGGTCGCCGCCCTGCACATCAAGGACGGGGACCGCACGCTGAACACCAAGGCGCAGGTGGCCGTCGGCGACGGCGTACTCCCGGTCGAGGAGATCCTCGCCGCCGCCCCGGACGCGCTGCGCATCGTCGAACTCGACGACTACGACGGGGACATCCTCGACCCGGTCGCAAGGAGCCTCGGCTTCCTCAGCGGCCTGAAGGACGGCTGACGTGACCACGAAGCACGCCCTCGTCGTCCGCGGCGGCTGGGAGGGACACGTCCCGGTCCCGGCCACCGACCTGCGCGCCGCCGACCTCAAGGAGGCCGGATACCAGGTCACCGTCTCCGACTCCCTCGACAGCTATCTCGACGAGGACCTCCTCGCCGGCACCGATCTGATCGTGCAGTGCTGGACGATGGGCGAGATCACCCGCGACCAGATGACCGGCCTGTCCCGGGCGGTCCGCGCCGGGACGGGGTTCGCGGGCTGGCACGGCGGGATCGTCGACGCGTTCCGCGCCGAGCCGCGCTACCACCTGATGACGGGCGGCCAGTTCGTCCACCACCCCCGGGAGTACTCCACCTACCAGGTCAGGCCGCTGCCCGGGGCGGCCGGCCATCCCGTCATCGAGGGGGTCACCCCGTTCCTCGTCACCACCGAGCAGTACTACCTGCACATGGACCCGGCCGTGGAGGTCCTCGCGGTGACCGACTACCTCGACGACCCCGAGCACCCCGAACTCGCCGGCACCGTCGTCCCCGTCACCTGGACCCGCTCCTGGGGCGCGGGCCGCGTGTTCGTCACCGCGATCGGCCACACCCTGGACGACCTGGCCGTACCCCAGGTCCACTCGATGATCACGAAGGGCATGACATGGGCGACCCGCTGACCCCGCACCCCCCGCTCCGCGTCGGCCTCGTCGGCGCCGGCAAGATCAGCGACGCCTACCTCACGACCCTCGCGGAGCTGAAGAACCTGCGCCTGACGGCCGTAGCCGACCTCGACCCCGAACGCGCCCGCGCCGCCGCCGCGAAGGCACCCGGCGCCCGTACGGCGACCCTCGACGAGCTGTACGACGCCGAGGACGTCGACCTCGTCCTGAACCTGACGATCCCCGCCGCCCACGCGACGGTCGCCCACGCGGCCATAGCCGCCGGCAAGCACGTCTACGGCGAGAAACCCCTCGCGACCACCACCCCCGCCGCCCGTGCGCTGCTGGACGCCGCCGCCGAGGCCGGCGTCCGGGTCGGCTGCGCGCCGGACACGGTCCTCGGCACCGGCGTACAGACCGCCCGGGCGGCACTGGACGCGGGGGACCTCGGGGTGCCGGTCGCGGCGAACGCGTTCATGGTCGGCCCGGGGCCCGAACGCTGGCACCCGGACCCCGAGTTCTACTACCTGCCGGGCGGCGGGCCGCTCCTCGACATGGGCCCCTACTACCTGACCTCGCTGGTGACCCTGCTGGGGCCGGTGCACCGCGTCGTCGGCATGACCTCGACGCCCCGGGCCGAACGCTTCATCGGCCAGGGCTACCGGGCCGGTACGAGATTCCCCGTCGAGGTCGCCACCCATGTCACCGGAGTCCTCGAACACCGCTCCGGCGCCCTGTCCACGCTGGTGATGAGCTTCGACGTGTGGGGCAGCACGCTTCCCCGCATCGAGATCCACGGCTCGGACGGCTCGCTCTCCGTACCCGACCCGAACCGGTTCGACGGACCGGTCCAACTCTTCCGGGCCGGCGCCCAGGAATGGGCGGACCTTCCGGTCCTCGGCGGCTACCGCGACGCCGCCCGGGGCTACGGCGTCGCCGACCTCGCCCGCGCCCTCTCCCGGGGCGAGCCGCACCGCGCCGACGGCGAACTCGCCTACCACGTCCTCGACATCATGGAGTCCCTGCTCGCGGCGGCCGACAGCGGCTCCTCGGTCACGGTCTCCAGCGACTGCGCCCGCCCGGCGGCGGTCCCGGCGGACGCCCGGCCCGAGGAACACTGACGGCTCCTCTCGACATCGCCTTCGCCGGCCGCTGAGTGCGGTCGGCGAAGGGGATGACGGTGAGTCACTGTGCCGTGGTGCGTGGGCTGTTCCCGAGGAGTTTCCGGCGCGCACCCCCTGTCCTGGGCCACCTCGGCATCGCCGCGAGATCACCGCCGAAGGCGTCGCCGCGCTCACCGGATGTGCTGGTGGAGGGGAGTTGCCGCACGGGCGGTCGGTCGCGCAGCGCGAGCGGGACGTGATCGATCCGGTCGGCCACTACGCGCCGTACGCGTGTGAGGCCGCCGCCGCGCCCCTGAGGGGACACGGCGGCGGCCGTTCACAGCAACGCCTCCGGTGTGATGGGCAGTTCGCGGATGCGGCGGCCGGTGGCGTTGAAGACGGCGTTGGCGATGGCGGGGGCGACTCCGACGATGACGATCTCGCCGAGTCCTTTGACGCCGATGGGGTCGGCTTTGTAGTCCTCTCCGTCGATGTAGACGGCCTTGAGGTCGGTGGGGATGTCGGCGTGGACGGGTACGAGGTAGTCGGCGAGGTTGGCGTTGACGATGCGGCCGTCGCGGTGGTCGGTGACGGTGTGTTCCAGGAGGGCCTGGCCGATGCCGCCGACCATGGCGCCGATGGCCTGGCTGTCGGCGAGTTTCGGGCTGATGATCCGGGCGGCGTCGTACACGCCGACCATGCGCCGCACCCGGACCAGGCCGAGCGTCGCGTCGACGGCCACTTCCGCGAAGGTCGCGGCGTAGGCGTACAGGGAGTACCTCTCTGTCTGCGGCGCTCCGGCGTAGGAGCCGAGTGTTTCGAGGTGGGTGAGGTGGTGGCGGGCCAGCAACTGCCGGTAGGTCTCTCCGCGTGCGGGGTTGTCCTTGGCGTACAGCCGGCCGCCGCATACTACGACGTCGGTGGGATCGACCCCATGGAGGGGTGATGCTTCGTCGCCGACGGCGAGGGCGATGGCCTGTGCGCGGAGTTTGTCGCAGCCGTCCTGGACGGCGGAGCCGACGCTGGCCATGGTGCGTGAGCCGGCGTGGAAGGTGGTCGGGGGCATGAGGGAGTCGCCGAGGTGGAAGGTGACCTGGCGCATGGGCAGGCCGAGGGCGTCGGCGGCGACCTGGGTCATGGAGGTGGCGGTGCCGGGGCCCATGTCGCTGGTGGCGGACTGGAGGAGGGCGGTGCCGTCGGCGTGGAGCCGGACGGAGACCTGGGCTTCGCCGCGCTGGGTGTCGTAGACGCCGGCGGCCATGCCCATGCCGATGAGCCAGTCGCCGTCGCGTGTCGAGCGGGGTTTCGGGTTGCGGCGGTGCCAGCCGAACTCGCGGGCGCCGACGCGGTAGCAGTCGCGCAGGCGGCGGGTGGAGAACGGCAGGTTGGTGGACTCGTCGTCGGCGGGTTCGTTGCGCAGCCGCAGTTCGATCGGGTCGACGCCCAGATCGTGGGCGAGTTCGTCCATCGCCGTCTCCATGACGAAGGCTCCGTTGGTGTACCCGGGGCCGCGCATGAAGTACGAGGTGCTCACGTCCAGCGGCACGGTCGCGTACACCTGGCGGACGTTGGGCGTGCTGTAGAGCATCCGGCCGGGGACGAGAACGAGTTCGCTGTAATTCTCGTAGCGGGAGGTCTCGCCGCGTACGTCGTGCGTCGACGCGGTCAGGCGGCCCCGCCGGTCGCTGCCGAGGCGCAGCGCGTACTCGTAGGCGGGCCGGTAGCCCACACCCGCGTACGTCTGCTTGCGGGTGAGCGCGAGTTTCACCGGGCGCTTCACCTCGCGGGCGGCCATGGCCGCGATGACGGAGTGCACCCAGGTATGGCCGGCGCTGCCGAAGCCGCCGCCGACGACCGGGGCGATGACGCGGACCTTGTCCGGTGCCATGCCGAACTCGGCGGCCATGGCATTCACGGTGCCGAACACCCACTGGGTCTTCTCCCAGAGGGTGAGCCGGTCGCCGTCCCAGCGGGCGACGGTGCCGAACGCCTCCATCGCGTTGTGGTGGTTGCGGGCCGTCTTGTAGGTCAGGTCCAGCGTGACGTCGGCGGCCTCCAGGGCCTTGTCCGCGTCGCCGCGCGCATAAATCTCGGGATCGTTCTCGGAGTCAGCGACGGCCATGTCGGTCGTGGAGGGCTGGGTGTCGTAGGTGACTTTCAGCAGGCTCGCGGCGTGCTGGGCGATCTCCAGGGTGGTCGCCACTACGACGGCTACGGGCTGGCCGAAGAACTGGACCCGGTCGTCCTGGAAGGCCCGCAGCGGCTGCCCCGGTGGGAATCCGCCCTGCCGGGGCGGGAGTTGGGGTGCGTTGAGGTGGCTGATCACCTTCAGGACACCGGCCTGGGCGAGGGTGGCACGGGCGTCGATTCCGGTGATGCGGCCGAGGCTGATGGTGCTGTTGACGATGACCGCGTGCACGACCCCGTGGGGGTTGTTGTCGGCGGCGTATTTCGCTCGGCCGGTGACCCTCAGCCGGGCGTCGACCCGGGCGACGGCGGCGCCGACGGCTGCCTGGGGCTGGCTCACTTGGTGCCTCCTACGGTGCGCAGCTGGCGTTCGACGGTGCGTTTGAGCAACTCGACCTTGAAGGCGTTGTGCTGGAGGGGGTGGGCACCGTCCGCTGCGTGTCCGGCTGCCTCGGCCCACAGGGCCTTCGAGGGCCGCTCGCCGATGAGCCGGCGTTCGACGGCGGGGAGTTTCCAGGGCACGGTGCCCACGCCGCCTGCGGCGACCTTCGCGGCACGGATCACGCCGCCGCGGATGTGGAGGGCGACGGCGGCGGAGGTGAGGGCGAACTCGTACGACTGCCGGTCACGGACCTTCAGGTAGCCGGACCTGAGGGGGCGTGGGTAGGCCGGGATCTCCACGGCGGTGATCAACTCGCCCATGCGCAGGGCCTGTTCACGGTCCGGCGTGGCGCCGGGCCTGAGGAGGAAGGCGGTGAGCGGGACGGTGCGTGGACCGTCCGGGCCCAGCAGGTGCACGCTCGCCTCCAGTGCCGCGAAGGCCACGGCGGCGTCGGAAGGATGCGTGGCCACGCACGCTTCGGACGTGCCGAGGATCGCGTGGGTGCGGTTGACGCCCTCGCGGGCCGCGCAGCCGGAGCCGGGCTCACGCTTGTTGCAGGCGGCGGACACGTCGCGGAAGTAGGCGCAGCGGGTGCGCTGCATGAGGTTGCCGCCGATGGTGGCCATGTTCCGCAGCTGGGGCGAGGCGCTCAGCTCCAGCGCCTGCGAGACGACGGGGAACAGGGCACGCACGCCCGGGTGGGCGGCGGCCTCGGACATCCGCACCAGGGCGCCGATGCGCAGCCCGCCGCGTCCGGTGGCCGTGATCTCGTGCAGGGGCAGGGCGCTGATGTCGACCAGCGTCCCGGGGCGTTCGACAGTCTCGCGCATCAGGTCGACCAGGGTCGTGCCACCGGCGATGTAACGCCCGCCCCGCGTGCCCGCGTCGAGTGCCTCGCGGGTCGTGGACGCCTTGCTGTAGGCGAAGGGGTGCACCGGGGCCTCACTTCCCGCGCGCGGCGGTCTGCTCGACCGCGCGCACGATCTTGACGTAGCAGCCGCAGCGGCACAGATTGCCGCTCATCCACTCCCGGATCTCGTCCGTGGAACCGGCATGGCCCTCCTGGATGCACGCGGTACCGGACACGATCTGGCCGGAGGTGCAGTAGCCGCACTGATAGGCGTCCTGGTCGATGAACGCCTGCTGGAGCGGGTGGAGTTCGCCGCCGTCGGCCAGTCCCTCGACCGTGGTGACCTCGGTGCCCTCCAGCCGCACGGCCAGCGTCAGACAGGAATTGACCCGGCGCCCGTCGACCAGGACCGTGCACGCCCCGCAGGCACCCGCATTGCAGCCCTTCTTCGAGCCCGTCAGGTCCAGATGCTCGCGCAGCAGGTCCAGCAGGGAGGTGCGGTTGTCGATGGTGACGGTCCGCCGGATGCCGTTGACCGTCAGGGAGACCCGGCTGCCCGGCGGCGCCTCGGCGGCGGCGGTCGCGGGCGGCGCGGTGATCAACCCGCCGGCCAGCGCGGCCCCGCCGGCCACGGTGGTCGCCGCGATGAAGGTACGCCGGGTGGGGGCGTCGGTGGATGGGGAGACGGGTGTCTCGGGAACGTCGGTGGACATGTCCACTCTCCCTCGTGGGGGGACGGATGGTTGGGGCGCGGGCACGCGGCGGTGCAGTCGCTCGTGGAGATGGGGCTCGGCCTTCAGCCGACTCCCACCACGGCGCGGTGGTGGGACGTCTGGGCGCAGGTGAGGGGGATGCCGTGCCGGGCGGCGATGAACTCGGCGGTGATGGACAGGGCGGACACGTCGGGGGTACGGGACCCCGGGGCGAGCCCAATGGGTGAGCGGAGCCGGGCCAACTCCCGTTCACCCAGACCGGCTTCGCGCAGTGTGCTCCCGTGGGTGCGGCGCGATCCCGGGTGGCGAAGAGGGTGCGGGCGTCGCACTCGGTGACGTGATAGCCGAGGAATGTGCTGCCCTGGACCAGTGCCGTAGCGAAGTCGATCACGCGGGGCGGAGGCGGGTTCACCGCGCCGAGCAGGGTGAGGCTGCCGGGCCAGCGGGATCCTCCCCCGGACCCCGTCCCGGAGAGCCTCCATCTCGCTTCGCTCGCGGAGATCTCGACCGTGCCGGTACGGTCGGCTTCCAGCAAGGCACGCGCTTGGGCGGCCACGGTCCGGTCCAGGGTGGCGCGGCCGTTTCCGTACGCTTCTTCGTATGTGCCGGCGGGGCGTAAGTGCAGGCTCTCGCTCAAGAGTTCGGCGGACCACGGATCACCCGGGCGAGGGCTGCCGGTTCGCCCCGAACGGTGCCGGCCAGGGCTGACCGGAACACCGCCCTGACCAGGACGTAGATGACCCCGCCACAGGTGAGACCGACAGCGGAGGCGTCCTCGTCGTGGTAGCCGAACCGCTCGACCACGGTCCCGCCGTCCTCAAGCGCTTGCGTGCACAGGTCCTGGACGGCCCCTTCCACGCAACCGCCGGAGACCGACCCGATCGCGATGCCCTCACGGTCGACGGCAAGCGCGGCCCCTGCCCCACCGCTGACGCCGACGACGCCGGCCAGGACGAACTCCCGCCCCTCCTCCAGCCGGTGGTTCAACTCCTCGGCCATGTCGAGCACTTGGACCTCCGTGGACAGGATGCGGGCAGGTGGTTCAATGCCCCACCAAAGGTTGCTCGCCCATTGTGTCCGTGGGACAGCCGTTGTACCTGGTACTGGCTGTCCTTCTGTCGCCCGGGGCATTGGCTGCCGTCGTGCCACGGGCCGAGCCTGAACGCATGACGATCCACGGAGCCGACTCGGTGTTGTCCGCCGTGTGGATATGGAGGGCGCCGGAGTCGCCGCCGTCCGTGCCCCGGCCGTCGGCCGGCCCTCGAAAACGAACGCTGGGCGTGGCGGACAGCCGACCACCAGTGATCGACTGTTGATCAAGCCGTGCGTGACGGCGGCAGCCCGGCTCCCGTCGTTGTCGCGTCGGTGCCCCAGCTGGCCAGCAGCCGGAGTGCCTCCGCGGACGGGGAACCGGGTTCGGCGTGGTACGTCGCCAGGGTCTGTTCGTGGTCGTCGGCCAGGTGGAACGATTCGAGGCGGAGTTCGAGCTCGCCGACGAGCGGGTGGCGCAGGCGCTGGATGCCGTGGCACTTGTCCTTGACGTCGTGGGCGGCCCACAGCCGTCTGAACTCCTCGCTCTTCACGGAGAGTTCGCCCACCAGCGCGGACAGCCGGGGGTCGTCGGGATGGGAGCCGGCGTCCATGCGCAGCTGGGAGACGACGTCGTTCGCCTTGTGATCCCAGTCCGCGAACAGGTCGCGGTACTCGGGCCTGAGGAACACCAGCCGGGCCCAGTTCCGCTCGTGCTCGGGCAGCTCGGCCCAGTCGCCGAAGACCGCCGCGGCCATCCGGTTCCAGGCGAGGATGTCCGAGCGCCGCCCCACGAGGACCGCCGGGCCGCCTTCCATGGTGTCCAGCAGCGTCCGCAGGGGGCCCCGCACGTGCTGGGTGCGCCCGGCCGGCGGCTTCTTCTTCTGTTTCGGCTTCGCCAGGTGCGTGAGGTGGGCGCGCTCGGCGTCGCTGAGCCTGAGGGCGCGGGCGATGGCGTCGAGGACCTCCGCCGACACGTACTGCCCGTTGCCCTGCTCCAGGCGCGTGTAGTACCCCACCGACACCCCGGCCAGCTGCGCCAGCTCCTCACGGCGCAGCCCCGGCACCCGCCGGTGGCGCCCGAAGTCCGGCAGGCCCACGTCCTGCGGCTTCAGCCGGGCCCGCCGGGTGCGCAGGAACTCGCTGAGCTCGGCACGCGGGTCCAGAGCGCCGCCGGCGGGCTCGTGCACCGGTTCGGGGTGTTCGTCCATGCCTCCGAGTATCCCCGGTCGGACGCACATCAGCCTGCACCAGCCAGTGGTAGGCACAGCGGAGGTACATAGAGCCGTGACCTGGGTGAATACCGGATCGTCCAGCACGCTGGAGGCCGTGCCCGGCTGGCAGGCAGCCGGGGCGTGGTTTGCATCAGGAACGGAGTACACCCCATGACCGCAACCCAGGGGACCGACCGGACCGAGACGGCCGCGGAGGTGGTCGGCCGCCTTCGTGCGACGTTCGACACCGGCGTCACCCGCCCACTGGACTGGCGCATCGACCAGCTGCGGCGGCTGCGCGCCCTGCTGGTCGACAACGAGAAGGAACTGCTCGAAGCGCTCTGGGCGGATCTGAGGAAGAACGCCGCCGAGGCGAAGACCCAGGAGATCGACTTCACCGTCGCCGACATCGACGAGACGCTGGCGAATCTCGAGAGCTGGCTTCAGCCCCGCCCGGTGGAGGTTCCCGCCCACTTCGGTCCCACGACCACGGCCTACACCACGTACGACCCGCTCGGGGTCGTCCTGGTGATCGCCCCGTGGAACTTCCCGCTGCACCTCCTCATCGACCCCATCATCGGCGCGCTGGCCGCCGGAAACACCGTGGTGGCCAAGCCGAGCGAGATCTCGGTGCACACCTCGGCAGTGGCTTCACGCCTCCTGCGGCAGTACTTCGACGCCGACGTACTCACCGTCGTCGAAGGGGGAGCCGAGGAGACCACGGCCCTCCTGGCGCAGCGCTTCGACCACATCTTCTACACCGGCAACGGCACGGTGGGCCGGATCGTCATGGCCGCGGCCGCCAAGCACCTCACCCCGGTCACGCTGGAACTCGGCGGCAAGTCGCCGGTCTTCGTGGCGCCCGACGCCGACGTGGACGAGACCGCGAAGCGGCTGGTCGGCGCCAAGTTCGGCAACGCGGGGCAGCAGTGCGTGGCCCCGGACTACGTGCTGGCCGATCCCGCCACCGCCGCCGCGCTGGTTCCCGCCCTGCGCGCGGCGGTCGAGGCTCAGTTCGGCACCAGCCCGCAGACCTCGGCCGACTTCGGCCGGATCATCAACGAGCGGCATTTCGACCGGCTCACCGCTCTGCTGGACTCCGGCCGGGCGGCGGTGGGAGGCCGGTACGACCGCGACGACCTGTTCATCGCACCGACCGTGCTCACCGATGTCGACCCCGCCTCGCCGGTCATGCAGGAGGAGATTTTCGGCCCGATCCTCGCCGTCGTCGAAGTCGAAGACCTCGATGCCGCCATCGCCTTCATCAACGAACGCGACAAGCCGCTCGCGCTCTACGCCTTCACCGAGTCCGAGGCCACCAAGTCGCGCCTCGTGAACGAGACGTCCTCCGGGGGTGTCGCCTGGGGCCAGCCGGTGATCCAGCTCCTCATGACCGGCCTGCCGTTCGGCGGCGTCGGCGAAAGCGGCTTGGGCCGGTACCACGGCCGGTACTCCCTCGAAACGTTCAGCCACCTCAAGGGCGTCGCTGACGTGCCGCTCAGCTGATCTCCCATTTCCCTCAGGAAGATCGAGCTCGCCAACCGCATCGTCATGGCGCCGATGACCCGGGTCCGGGCACGCGTCGCAGGGGTACACCGACTACCCCTTCCTCGAAACGACTTGAGGACCGCGGTCACGCCTGTCCATGCGACAGCTCTCTCATGCGCTCTCTTCGCTGAGGCGGGCGACCGCCCACGGCAGGAGTTCGTTGGCCAGCGCAAGGCTGAACGGCCGGACCAGGGAACGGAGTTCGGCGCAGGCGGCAGGGCCGAGCGTGAGGTAGGGGAGGGCGGCCAGCTTGTCGGTGGTGTGCTCGATCTCCGCCCTGCGCCGGGTGCCGTCCTCGGTCAGGGCGAGGTCGGGTCCGTCGTCGAGCCAGCCGCGCTCACGCAGGTCCTGGACGGCCTGGTCCCACTGCTCCGGCGTCCAGGCCCGCGAGTCGCGCAGCGTCGCCGCGCTGAAGTCGCCGGTGGCGGCGTGTGTGACGAGGGCGTCGAGCCCGCTCAGGCCGCCGGCCAGCAGTGCCGCCACGTGGCCGTCGCCACGGAACTCCCGCAGCAGGGTCTGCGCGTGCCACAGCACGAGGTGGGGGGCGTCCGGCCACGGCAGCGCGGCGTGCGCGGCGAAGAGGGGGCGGCCTTGTGGATGGCGCAGGGTCGCTTCAGCGGCGGTGCGGGCCAGTTCCGCCGCGCGGGCCAGTGCCGGTGAGGAGATGTCCGCGCCGAGGATGCGGCGGAGCGTGGCGTCGATCCCGGCGAGCCGGGCGGCGGTGAACTGCTGCGGCGTGGCGGCTTCCCATGCCGCGGGTATGGCGCGGCGTACCAGGTGGGGATTGAAGTTGTAGAACGTGGCGATGACCAGATCCGCCGGAGCGGCGCCGAGCGCGGCGGAGCGGGACGCGAAGTAGCCCGTCCTGGCGTCCACGCCCAACTCGGCGTACCGGGCTGCGGAATCGGGCGAGAAGTAGACGGCCCCGTGGTAGGGCTCGAGAATTCTCCAGGTCTGGCGCGCGAAGGCCAGGCTGTCGTGGTCCGTGTTCTGCGTCATGCGGGGTTTGCCGTCCTGTGGTGGATGAAGTGTCGCTGTTCATCGAGCACACGACGGCGCGTGGGGCACGCCCCGTCGTACCGCCTGGTCGGTACGTTATCGGAGAGCGGCCCCGGCAGCCACCGCCCCGCGACCAGTTCTCTCCGGGCGTCCGCTCAAAACAGTTCCAGGCCCCCGCCGTTGGTGTCCGCGACGACCGGCCGGGGCTGGGCGGGGAGGCCGTCCAGGCGGTCGGGACCGGCCGCGGCGGCCACGGCAGGGGCCGTCTCGGCCAGCCAGGCACGGAAGCGCTCGGCGGCGTCGCGGTAGGGGACTCGCGCCAGGACACGGTGCTCGCCCGACGGGCAGAAGTCGACGGAGATGGTGAGCAAGCAGGAACGGGGCGCGTTCTGACTGCCCGTCCAGGACACGCGCAGCACACCGCAGGGCCTGCGCCCGCGAGGGGCGCGGTGGGTCGGGCGCAGCGACCGGCAGGCTATGTGCGCGGTCCACGCGGCGAGGTGCGGCAGGGGCAGGGTGGTGCGTGCGCGGCAGCCGGGGCAGCGGTGCCAGTGGCGGAGCCAGTCGTCGGCGTCGGTGTCGAAGAGACGTGCGTAGCGGTTCGCCACGCGGATGTCGGTGCTGTACAGGTGGTCGGGGTGTTCCTGCGTGTTGCAGGACTGGCAGACGGGGGCGCGGACGTAGCCGTGTTCGTGGCAGTGGTCGAGGACGGTGGCGGGCGCGGTACGGCAGACGGCGCACGCCCACTCCGCCACCTTGCGGGAGGTGCCGGGCTTCCTGCTGAGCACCGAGTACAGCTGGCCTTCCAGCTCCTTGTCGTACGGGCGCAGTGAGGTGCTGGGGCCCTCGGGGCTCGTCGTCCGCAGATCGCCCTCGGTGACGGCCGCGCCTGCCTGGCGGGTCCGCGCGGCTCGTACCCACTGCGTTTCGGCGTGCTCGGCGGCGTCCAGCAGCCTGACCACGGCGCGCGGCAACCACCACGTGCGCTGCGTCCCGGCGCGGGTCTGCTCCACGAGCATCTGGCGCCAGTCGATCCCCGCCAGGTGGACGTCACGTCGTGCTGCCCGCTCGGGGCCGCCCAGTTCCCCCGCGATGCGCTGACGCCAACGCAGCGACGTCCCCTCGTCCCACTCCCGCCTCGGTACCTCACGAAACGGACCGATACGGACCAGGTCCCGCCGATCCATCTCCACCGCGTTCAGTTCCGCTGCCGCCCGCCGCACCTCGACCTCCCGAACGCCCCACGGACCGGCACTCGCCCCCACCGTCGCCACCACCCGGCCGCCGAGCAGGACGTACCCCACCCGGGCACGAGTGAACGCCCCAGAAGCCGTCGGCACGGCACTGGCAGCCGTCAAACGGACCCACAGAGCATCCGCGGCAGCCAGGGGGATCAGGCCGTCCGTGCGACCGGGCATGACACGCTCCGACATACCGACAGGCTAACGGCCTGCAACACGGCAACGAGTCCCAAGTACCGCAGTCAGCCAGGCCGTTGCCCGCGACTCCGTCGGGTTCACCAGTGCCTCCCGTGCACGTGGCATCATCACCAGAACGTCGAGAACCGGGCACGTCATCCTCGCGCATCAGCGCCGCAGACGGCCACCGCGCCCGGCAGCGGGCGGCCTGAGTGGGGGCACGGAAACACGGTCCCGAGGATCACCTCCCCATCGGCGACGTCATCCGCCGGACCGGCGTATCCGCCTCCGCGCTGCACTTCTACGAGCGCAAGGGCCTGATCCTCTCTGAACGGGGCGCCGCCAACCAGCGGCTCTACCCCCGCCACATGCTGCGCCGCATCTCCTTGATCATCGTGGCCCGACGTCTCGGCATCCCGCTCCGCGACGTCGCCGAGGTCTTCGCCACGCTCCCCGCCGACCGCGCCCCCGCCCACGAGGACTGGCGACGCGTCTCGCTCGCGTGGAAGAGGCAGTTGGAAGAGCGCCGTCGGGCGATCGAGGCCCTGGAGCACGAACTCACCGGGTGTATCGGGTGCGGATGCCTGTCCATGAAGGCGTGCCTGCTGCTCAATCCCGATGACGCGCTCGGCCGTCAGGGGCCGGGGCCGGTCCGCCTCCAGAACACCGACGCACGGGCCCGATCGGTCAGCCGTGCACCGTCATGAGACGACACGCCATGAGCCCGGCGTCGCGTGCCGTCCGCAGGTCAGTCCGTTTCCAGTGCGGACAGCAGGAGGGTGATGACGCGGGTCGCGGCGGACCACTGCTCGGAGGTGAGGCCGGGGAGGGCTTCGGCGACGGAGGGCGGGATGGGGAGGTCCTCGATGCGCCACGCCAGGTCGGAGACGAGGATGTCGGTGCCGGTGAGCTTCAGCCCGGACCTCTCCCGCTCGGGCGCGTACGAGGGGCCGGGCACCGTGCCGTACTCCAGGTGCTGGGCGGCGGCGAGGTTGTCCGGGGTCTGCGAGCCGGCCGCCAGCAGGGCCGCGCGGAACGCGGTGGTGAGGTCGGCGGGGGCCGGGGCGGTTCTGGCTGCCAGGAGCGTTCGGACCAGGTCCTGGGCGGTGCCGGTCGCGCGTACGGAGCTGTCTGTGTGGAAGAGGCAGTGGTGCAGGGGGCCGTGGGGGAGGAGGGCGTCGGAGAAGTCGGCGGGGCCGTGGAAGGAGGCGCGCCCGTCGCGCGTGTGCGGCAGGGTGAACGACACGTGGCCGAACGCCGCGCCCGCGAAGGTCGTGCGCCCGTGGAACTGCGTACCGGTGAAATCCCCGTACGCCAGACGGCACGCACGCGCATCGAAGTCGATCAGTGTGGCTCCGGAGAGGTGCAGGTGGAGGTCCTCCCAGAGCGGGTGGCCGGGTGAGGGGCGCGTACGGCCGGTCAGGAGGCGCTGGGCCTCTTGCCGTGTCCGGACGTCGTCGGACTGGGACGGGGTGAGCGTGCGGAGGTCGAAGGGCAGCGGCGTCCGCAGGTACGCGCACACGGTGTCCGCTATGCGCTGCCTCAACTCGGGCTTGGTGTCCCCGAGTTCGCCGAGAAGGCGGAGTCCGGTGAGGCGGGTCCCGGGGTCGGCGAGTTGGCGGTGGTACGGGGCGACGGAGTCGTCGGGGACCAGGCTGCCCCCGGGGCCGGGCGTGGTCCAGCCGAAGGGCCAGACCTGGTCCTCGCCGCGGGCCGTGGCGGAGAGCCTGGCGCCGGTGAGGTCGGCCGCGGGCTGCACGAGGTGGACCCGGCCACCGAAGACGGACGCGTGGAACACCGCCTCACCGCCGAAGCGGGCCTTCCAGAACCAGGCGGCTGCCTCGAACCGGGCGTACGCGAACGACACCCGGCCGTGGAAACGGGCCCCGTCGCCGCCCTCCTCCCAGCTCTGGTAGTCCTCCTCCGGCACGGCCACAGGCCAGAGCGGGTCGTCCTCGTTGAGCTCGTCCCGGACGACGGGACGCCACCGCTCGGCCTCCTCCCACGCCTCCTCGTCCTCGGGAAGCGCCTCCTCGCCCCGGCCGAACCAGGCGAGCTCCCGGAAGAGGGCACCCGAGAAATCGGCACCCGCCCGGAACCGGGTACGCCCGAAGACGGCCACGCCGCCGAACCGGGCCCCCGCGAAGCACGCATCGCCCTCGAAGACCGCCCTCTCGAACAGCGCCTCCCCGGCGAAACGGGCGCCGTCGAACACGGATACGCCGCGGAAGTGGGCGTCCGTGAAGCGGACCCGGCCGAAACGGCAGCCGCTGAACCCGACGTCCGGCAGTACGGCGCCGGTCAGGTCGATGTCTAGGCAGTCGGCGTCGTCGGTGGTCGGACGGCGCGTCAGGTCGGCGAGCGTGGCGACTGCCGCCGCCTGTTCAGCGGCTCGTACGACCGGAGCCCGCAGATAGGCACAGACGGCGTCGGCCACGGCTTGCCGCTGCGCGGGATCCGCCTGGGCCAGTTCCTCCAACTCCCGCAACGCAGCGCGATGTTCACGGATATCCGGTCCGGCCAAGCGGTCGACGGCACCCCGGTACGCCTCGGAAACCTCCGGCTGCATCCTCGTCCTCCCCCTGTCGTCGCTCTCTCGGTCAACGTACCGACGCCGGAAGGCGCACGTGCGGCGGGGCCGCGTACACCGCTCACCGTGCCCCGGCCGCCCGGACCACAGTGGGCCGCCTCGGTCAACTCGCTGCCGCAGGACCGTCATTGCGCCGTATAGCCGCCGTCGACGTTGAGGATGGTTCCGGTGACGAAGGACGCCGCCGGAGAGGCGAGCCAGGTGATGGCTTCGGCGACCTCGGTGGGGCGGCCCATGCGGTTGAGTGGCTGGAGGGCGGCGATGCCGGCCTCGTCCCAGGTGCCGGCGTCGATGGCGGTGTTGAGGATGTCGGTCTTGATCGCGGCGGGGGCGACGCCGTTGATGCGGATGCCGTCGGTGGCGTACTCCAGTGCGGCGGACTTGGTGAGGCCGACCACGGCGTGCTTGGTGGCGGAGTAGTTGGCCGCGTAGCGCATGCCGCCCAGGCCCGCGATCGAGGCCAGGTTGACGATGGAGCCGCCGGGGGTGTCCTGGGCCAGCATCTGCTGGATCTGGTACTTCATGCCCCAGAAGACGCCGAGCACGTTCGTGGTGAGCATCTGCTGGAAGCGGCTGGTCGGCTCGTCGGCCATGCGGCCGGCGTCAAGGGAGATCCCGGCGTTGTTGACGGCGACATCGAGCCGGCCGAAACGCTCGACGGTGGTCGCGACCAGGGCCGCGAGGGAGTCTTCGGAGTCGACGTCGGCGGCGACGAAGGCGGCTCGCCCGCCGTTGCCGCGGATCTCGCGGGCGACGACTTCGCCCGCTTCCTCGCGGCGGCCGGAGACGACGACGGCGTGGCCCGCGCGGGCCAGCGCGAGACTGGTCTCCTTGCCGATGCCGGTGGTGGCACCGGTGACCAGGGCGACGCTGGAAACGCTCATGGCGGTTGACCTCTTTCGCGGACAGGGGAGGACAGTCGGCGATCCCGCTCTAGAAGACCGCCGGTCTCTTGTGTTGAACAATAAGAGACTGGCGGTCTGATGTCAAAAGACCGGCAGTCTGTAACATGGGGGCATGACGACCTTCCAGCGGGCGCGCAGCGAGGAACAGCGGGAGATCCGGCGGCGGGCGATCCTCGACACCGCGGCGGCCATGCTCGACGAGATGCCCGTGGGCGCGCTCAGCCTGAACGAGCTGAGCCGGCGCGTGGGCCTGGCGAAGTCCAACGTGCTGCGCTACTTCGAGTCACGCGAAGCCGTCCTGCTGGAACTGCTGGACCGCGACTGGCGGCAGTGGACGGCCACCCTTCCCGACCAGTTCGCCGCCTCCGTCACCCCCGGCGCCCCGCCGATCCGCCGCGGTGAGGAGTTCGCCGCCGTCCTGGCGCACTCCCTCGCGCACCACCGGGTGCTGTGCGACCTGCTCAGCGCCCAGGCGGGCGTCCTGGAGCACAACGTCTCCCCGGACGTGGCCGCCCGCTACAAACGAGCGGCCCTCGACAACGTCGCCGCCCTGTCCGCACTCGCCCGCCGCCACCTGCCCGAACTCGGCGATGACGCCGACCGGTTCTGCGCCCAGGCCGTCATGGTGAGCGGCGCGGTGTGGACCCACGCCCGGCCGTCCGCCGCCATGCTCACCGCCTACGAGGCCGACCCCTCACTCGCCGCCCTGCGCATGGACTTCACCACCACCCTGGAGGAGACGCTGACAACCCTCATCGCGGGCACACTCACCCGGACCGAGCCCGGTACTCACTGACTTTGGCCGCTCAGGACGACAGCGGTGACCCCACGCGGTGAGCCGTTCCGTCGGCGTCGACGTACGTGAATTCCCGGAGCCCGTACGGCGTGTCCTCCGGCTCGCCGAAACGGCCCTCGACGCCGGAGTTCCGCCACTCGGCATGGACCGCGTCGGCGTCGCTCACGTAGAGGTAGACCACGGCACCGGTACGGGCGGGATCGTGCTCGGCCCACTCGGTGAGGTGCATCGATACCGGCCCCCGCTCGACGAAGCCGTAACGATCCGGACCCTCGTAGGCGTGCGCCGTGAAGCCCAGGCGACGGTATCGCTCCAGAGCGGCGTCGAGATCACGGACGGGGACGACGGGGGCGACGCTCGTGAAGGCCACTTCTGTCATCCGGGCAGTCTGGCACGCGGGCCCGGGGTCGGGGAGACGTGGATCACATGGGCCCGTGTCACAGGGGGCCGGGCTGTCTCGTCCCAGGGGGTGTAGTCACCGACGAGCGAGGAGAACACGATGGAAGCGCGATTGAACTACTTCGCCAGCCCGACCGCGGCCAAGGCCCTCAAGCACCTCATGTCGGCGGGCAAGGTGCTCAAGGAGTCGCCGCTGCCGGCCGCGACGCAGGAGCTGGTGGCCCTGCGCGTGAGCCAGATCAACGGCTGTGCCGTCTGTATCGACATGCACACCAAAGATGCCGCGGCGGCGGGCGAGACACAGGTGCGGCTGCATCTGGTTTCTGCGTGGCGGGAGGCGACCGTCTTCACCGAGGCCGAGCGTACCGCGCTGGAGCTGGCGGAAGAGGGGACCCGGGTCGCGGACGCCGCCGGCGGGGTCGGTGACGAGGTCTGGGCACGTGCCGCGAAGCACTACGACGAGGAGCAGCTCACCGCCCTGGTGGTCCTGGTGGGCTTCATGAACACGGCGAACAGGCTGAACATCATCGCCCGGCAGCCGGCCGGCGACTACGAGGTCGGGCAGTTCCACTGAACGGCAGTCGACGACCAGCCCGGGGCGCTGGGGTAGGCCCCGGGCACGCAGAAGGATCAGCAGAATGTGCCGTACAGGAAAGCTTCGAGGGGGACGCTGAGTGGACAAGGCCGAGGAGTTCGAGGAGCTGCGGCCCCTGTTGTTCTCGATCGCCTACCGGATTCTGGGCAGCGTGAGCGAGGCCGAGGACGCGGTGCAGGAGACATGGCTGCGCTTCGACGGCTCGACGACCGTCCCCACGTCGCTCAAGGCGTTCCTGTCCGCCACGGTGACGCGGATCTCGATCGACGTGCTGCGCTCCGCGCGGGTGCGCCGGGAGGCGTACGTGGGCCCGTGGTTCCCCGAGCCGCTGCTGAGCGATCCGTACCAGGATCCGTCGCGTTCGGCCGAGCTGGCCGACTCGGTGTCGATGGCGGCGTTGCTGCTGCTGGAGCGGCTGAGCCCGCTGGAGCGGTCGGTGTTCGTGCTGCGGGAGGTGTTCGGCTTCGGGTTCGACGACATCGCCTCGGCGGTGGGGCGGTCGCAGGAGGCGTGCCGGCAGCTGCTGGTACGGGCGCGGCGGCACATGGAGGCCGGGCGGCCGAGGTTCGAAGCGGACCGCCGGCAGCGGCAGGAACTGGCGACGCGGTTCTTCGACGCCCTGCGCGAGGGCGACGTCGACGGCCTGCGGGATCTCCTGGCCGCCGACGTGCAGTTCGCCGGGGACGGCGGCGGCAAGGCGCCACAGCTGGCCCGGGCCGTGACCGGCGCCGGGAAGGTGGCCCAGCTGCTGGCGTCCGTCGTCCCGCTGCTGGCGCGGATCGATGTGACGTTCGAGGCGCACGAGGTCAACGGCCAGCCCGGCGCGATCTTCCGCGACCGGGACGGCAAGGTCCTGTACGCCCTCGCCCTCGACGTGCTCGACGGGCAGATCCAGACCATTCGTTCCGTGATCAACCCCGACAAGCTCGGCCACCTCGGACCGGTCGCCGACGCCTGGGCTCTCGACGGCGAGGTGAAACAGGTCCGCCGGCAGATGAGGTGACCCCTCGCGTCCGCCCGTCCGGCGCTGCCGGGGGCGGGCGAGGACGTCCTCAGAGCCCGGTGACCGAGTCCGTCACCTGGTCGAGGAGGGCCTTGAGCCGTGCGGACCCGTCCCGGCCGAGCGCGGTGGTGACCCGCTGTTCGATGGCGGTGATCTCGGCCTCGGCCACGCGCAGTGCCGCGCGGCCGGTGTCCGTGAGGTGGAGTTCCTGGACGTGGCGGTGGCGGGGGTGGGCGCGGCGCTCGATCTGGTCGCGGCTCTCCAGACGGGCGGCGAGGGAGGCCACGGCCTGAGGGGTGACGTTGAGGCGACGGGCCGCCTCCGCTCCGGTCAGGCCGGGTTCGGAGTGGACGAGGATCAGCAACTGGTAGTGCGCGACAGCCATGCCGAGCGGGCGCAGCCGCTGTTCCTTCAGCCCCTGCACCGCGACCTCGGCCCGGCGCAGGGACCAGATCACGCGCTCCAGGGCGTCGGCGGCCACGGGTTCGCCTTCTTGGTCGACCGGCTGCTCACCCTCAACGCCGTCGCCCCCGTCCAGCTGGCCCGCGTGGCGCTGCCCGGCATGCTCGCCGCCGGCGAGGGCGCCGTCGTCACCGTCGCCTTCACCCGCACCCTGGTCGGCGAACTCACCGGCACCGGGGTGCGCGCCCTCGTCGTGTGCCCCGGGATCGTGGCGACGGAGTGGAACGACGGCTACGGCCACGGCGTCCCCTCGGCCATGTCCCCGCAGGACGTCGCCGCCGCGGGCCTCGCGGGCCTGCGCCTGGGCGAGACCGTCTGCGTTCCCGGCCTGGAGGACCAGGAGGCCGCGCTGAAGTCCCTGCTGGACAGCGAGGCCGCCCTGATGGACGGCGGTGCCCGCAAGACCCTCGCCACGCGCTACCGGCAGCCCTGAAACTCCTGCCCACCGACGGACGGCGGCCCCGGTACCACTGCGGTACGGCCGAGGCGCCACAGCCGGGCCGCACTGGGCCTCACCGGGTCCGGAGGCCGCGCGCGGATGTCCCCCCGGCCTCCGATCGACCCGGCACACGGCGGTGCACCCCTCAACTCACGCCTTCCGGAGCACCCCGCGTACCCCGCCGAAGCCGAAGCGCAGACCCGCGCCGACGGCGACCGACGCCGCCGCGACGCCGTAGGCCGTGGCCTGGACGGGGAAACCGGGCAGGAGAGGGCCCGCGAGGTAGAGGACCGTGCCGGCCAGGGAGACGGTCAGCCACTCCCAGCGGCCGTCCAGGGCGACCAGCGCGATCACCAGCAGGGAGTACCAGGGATAGTTGGGGGACAGGACGAGCAGCGCGGTGCCGGTGACCAGCAGGGCGCCCCGCCAGGGCCGTTCCGGGTCCCCGCGCCGCAACACGTACAGGCCGGTCAGGACGAGCACACCGGCCGCGGCGACCTCCGCGGCGACGCCCGGCAGCAGGAGCTGGAACAGCGCGAAGCGGCGTACGTCGCCGGGCTGGTACCCCTCCTCGTGGAGGTAGCCCGGCAGATAGCCCAGCACGTCGGGACCGGACGCGACGACATAGGGGACGTAGGCCAGGGCGACGGCGGCGAGCGCGGCCCCGGC
>NZ_LIRL01000520.1:0-465 GCF_001419795.1 Streptomyces niveiscabiei | reverse complement strand
CGGCCCGGGCCGGAGCCCGCAGCGGATCACCACGGCGGCGCAGGACACGCAGCAGCGCGAGGGTCGTACCGAAGGCCAGGACCGCCCCCGCGACCTGGAGCGGCTTGTGGCGGCTGTCGGGCGGGGACAGGGTGTGCACGGCGAGGTACCAGCCCTCGGCGACCGGGGGATAGATCGTGGGGACGGTGGGCCGGTTGATGCGGACGCACAGACCGCTGCCGGCGCGGCTGAGCCCCCAGCCCTCGCAGTCCTCCCGGGTGGGGAACAGCCACGGGTCGCGCAGGCGGGCGAGTTCGGGCGCGGCGGGCGGGTAGGCGTAGGGGGAGATCCCGGCGGCTTGGACACGGCCGTCCCAGGCGTAGCGGTACATGTCGTCGCTGGTGCGGGGCTGCGCGGTGAGCCCGGCCAGGGCGACGGCGGCCGAACCGATGACTACGAGTGTGGTCGCCGCCCGCACCGGCACCG
>NZ_LIRL01000052.1 GCF_001419795.1 Streptomyces niveiscabiei | reverse complement strand
CCCGACCGGCCTCGCCGACCCCGTAGTCGTCCTCGTCGGCCCCATGGGCGTGGGCAAATCCACCGTCGGCCGCCTCCTCGCCACCCGTCTCGGCGTAGGTTTCCGGGACACCGACGGCGACATCGTCACCGCCGAGGGCCGCACGATCGCCGAGATCTTCGCGGCCGACGGCGAACCCGCCTTCCGTACCGCCGAGAAGCGGGCGGTCGTGCGGGCGCTGAACGGGCACGGCGGGGTCCTCGCCCTCGGCGGCGGTGCCGTCCTCGACGCCGGTACGCGCGCTCTGCTCACCGGCCGCCGGGTGCTGTACCTGACGATGGGCGCCGGCGAGGCGGCCCGGCGGCTGGACCTCGGCGCCGGGCGCCCCCTGCTCGCCGCCGAACCCCTGGACCGCTGGCGGGAGTTGATGGCCGCACGCCGCCGGCTGTACGAGGAGGTCGCCACGGCGATCGTCGCCACGGACCGGCGTACACCGGACGAGGTGACCGAAGCGGCCCTGGACGCGCTGGAGTTGAGGCCCGCCGTCCCGACGTCCCCCACAACCCCCTTCCGAGGAGCCCTCCTTGACCAGACTCCGCTGGCTCACCGCAGGTGAGTCCCACGGCCCCGCCCTAGTCGCCACCCTCGAAGGTCTCCCCGCCGGGGTCCCCGTCACGACCGCCGAGGTCGCCGGTCATCTAGCCCGGCGCAGACTCGGGTACGGCCGGGGCGCCCGGATGGCGTTCGAGCGGGACGAGGTCACGTTCCTCGGCGGTGTCCGGCACGGGCTCACGCTGGGTTCCCCGGTGGCCGTCATGGTCGGCAACACCGAGTGGCCCAAGTGGGAGAAGGTGATGTCCGCCGACCCCGTGGACCCCGCCGAACTCCACGGCGTACAGCGGGGCGCCCCGCTGACGCGCCCCCGTCCGGGGCACGCGGACCTCGCTGGCATGCAGAAGTACGGGTTCACGGAAGCCCGTCCGGTGCTGGAGCGCGCGTCGGCGCGGGAGACGGCGGCCCGCGTGGCGCTGGGCGCGGTCGCGCGGGCGTACCTCAAGGAGACGGCCGGCGTGCAGATCGTCAGCCATGTCGTCCGACTGGCGGGCGCGCAGGCCCCGTACGGCCTCCTGCCCACCCCGTCCGACGTGCGGAGGCTGGACGCCGATCCCGTGCGCTGTCTCGACGCCGACGCCTCGAAGGCGATGGTCGCCGAGGTCGACCGGGCCCACAAGGACGGGGACACGCTCGGCGGGGTCGTCGAGGTGCTGGCGTACGGCGTGCCGGTCGGGCTCGGCTCGCACGTGCATTGGGACCGGCGGCTGGACGCGCGGATCGCCGCCGCGCTCATGGGAATCCAGGCGATCAAGGGCGTGGAGGTCGGCGACGGGTTTGCGCTGGCCGGGGTCCCGGGGTCACAGGCCCACGACGAGATCGTGCGCGGCCCGGACGGCGTACGGCGGGCCAGTGGGCGCGCGGGCGGGACCGAGGGCGGGCTGTCCACCGGTGAACTCCTGCGTGTACGGGCCGCGATGAAGCCGATCGCGACCGTCCCGCGCGCGCTGCGGACCGTCGACATGGCGACCGGGGAACCCGCCGTCGCCCACCACCAGCGCTCGGACGTCTGCGCGGTGCCGGCCGCCGGGATCGTCGCCGAGGCGATGCTCGCGCTCGTCCTCGCGGACGCGGTCGGCGAGAAGTTCGGAGGTGACAGCGTTGTGGAGACGCGGCGGAACATCCGGGGATACCTGGAAACCCTTTAACGGGACGCGCGCTGTTTTTCCGTAGAGCTGAATCCGCTTTCCGGGGGCTGAATTTTCATCAAGTACGCTGTCATGCTGGCCGCTTCGGTGTTCGAACTACGGGGGATGGGTTGGGTGATGGAGCAGCCGAACTCGGACAGTCACATACTCGCCGTGCTGGAACTCCTCGCGGAGGACAGCCCGCCGAGCCGCTTCGACTCCCTGCTCGTACGGGCCCGCCGTGAGGGCCTGCCCGATGCGGAACTCGGGCGCCTGAGCCGGGCCGTACAGCTCGCCCGCGCCCTGCCCGAACGGCCCGGCAGACGCCGGCAGTGGGAGGACGACCTCACCGCCCTCGTCGACACCGCCCGCGACCTGATGGACGCGCCCGACGTCGACGCGCTCCTGCGGACCGTCGCCCGGCGCGCCCGCCGGCTCCTCAGCCTCGACATCGCCTTCGTCGTCCTCACCGACCTCGACGGCGAGATCCGCGGGCACGCCGCCGAGGGGGCCGTCACCGACCTCAGCACCAACGTCGACCTCGTCTCCGAGGGCAGCGTCGGGGCGCGCGTCCTGCGCACCAAGTCGCCCGCGTGGACCGCCGACTGCCTCCTCGACCACACCTTCGTCACGTCCAAGGGCCTCGACGACGCCACCCAGGCCGAGGGCCTGCGCGCCCTCCTCGCCGTCCCGCTGCGCGTCGGCGACTCCGCCGTCGGCGTCCTCTACGGCGCCCAGCGCGCCGTACGGCACTTCACGCCCGACGAGATCGGCGCGATGATCCAGTTCGCCGACCTCGCGGCGCTCGCCGTCGACAACGCGCGCCTCCTCCAGCACGCCCGGCACCAGTCCACCGAACTGGAGCAGGACAACTACCGGGTGCGGGCCGGGCTCGTCCGGCTCCAGGAACTCACCGACGCGTACGGGCGGATCATGAGCCTGCCGCTGGTGGGCGCGAACCTCGCGACGATCATCTCGGCGACGGGCGCCGCGCTGGACGGGCGGGCCCAGCTCTTCGACCCGGCGGGGAGGCTGCTGGCCTGTAGCCAGGGTGAGGGCGACGGCGAGGGCGGGAGCGCCGACGGCTTCGGCGGGGCCCGGGGCTCACGGAGTGGAAGCGGCTCCGCGGCGGGCGGCTTCGGCGGTTCGCGTGCGGGTGGCTACTCGCGTGGGGGTGCCGGCGGCGCCGGTGACGGGCGTCCCGGCGGCGGTGTGCGCGGTGCCGTCGCCGAGGCCATCCTCGACGCCCACGCCCGCCGCACCACCGTCCGCACCCCCGACGGCGTCTGGGTCGCGCCCGTCATCGCCGGGGCGGAGAACCTCGGCTACCTCGTCCTCGACCCCGAGACCCCGCTCGTCGGCGCCGACGAGCGGCTCCTCCAGCTCGCCGCGCAGGTGTGCGCCGTCCAGCTCCTCATCCAGGGCAGCGCCGGCATCACCGAGAGCCCCCAGCGCGACGAGCTCCTCGACGAACTCGTCTCCGCGCCGCCCCGCGCGCCCCGCCGGATCGCCCAGCGCGCCCGGCAGCTCGGCGTCGACCTCGACGAGCCGTACGTCGTCGTGGTCATGCGGCCCGAGGGCGGGGACCACGGGCGGGCCACCGTCTGGTCCCTCTCCTACGTGCACCGCATGACCGGCCTCAAGACCGAGCACGACGGCTGCATGGTCCTGCTCCTGCCCGGCACCGACGCGTCCGGCGCGGCGCGGGCGGTCGCCGGGGAGCTGTCGCCGCTGCTCGGGCGGCCCGTGTCCTGCGGGGCGGCCGGGGCGGGGCGGGGGGTCCTCGAAGTGCGGCGCGTCTTCCAGGAGGCGGTGCGCTGCCTGGACGCGGTGACGGCACTGGACGCGCCGGGTGCCACCGCCGCGCCCCAGGACCTGGGCTTCCTCGGGGTGCTGCTCTCCGACGACCGTGACGTCCGGGGGTTCGTCGACTCCACGATCGGGCCGATCCTGCGTCACGACGAGGAGCACTTCACGGAGTTCGCGGTCACCCTGGAGGCCTACTTCGCGGCGAAGTCCAGCCCCACGGGGGCGGCCGGCGCTCTGCACGTCCACCCCAACACGGTCTCCCGCCGCCTCGAACGCATCACCGCCCTCCTCGGCCCCGACTGGCAGAACCCCGGCCCCCTGCTGGAGATCCAGCTCGCCCTGCGCCTGCACCGCGTCCGGGACGTCCTGCGCCGCTGAGGGGGTGCGGGGGCGAGCACCCCCGGGAGGGCGAGCACCCCCGCACCCCGCCGTACCGAACCCTGTCGGCGGGGGCTCGGTACGGGTGTCACAGCTGGGGCGGGAGGGACAGGGCGTGGTCCGCCCGGGCCAGGGACATCGCCGTGTGGGCGGCCGACGCCAGGGTCACGTGGCGGTGCCAGCCGGGGAAGGAGCGGCCCATGAAGTCGCGCAGGCCGCAGGGCTCGCCTATCTCGGCGAAGTCCGTCTCCACGCGGCGCGGCAGGCGGGTCAGGCGGACCAGGCGGCCCACCGGGGACTGGCTCAGGTTCGTCAGCCAGGCAGCGGACGGCGGCTGGTTGGGGTCGGACCACTCGCCCAGGAGGAGCATCGGGTGACGGCGGCCCTGCGCGTCGGGGACCGTCACGCGGACCACGGAGGCCAGCGCGGAGCGCACCGCGCCCGCGCCCGCGGGGTCGGGCCAGGACACCGGGCGGCGCAGGCCCTTCGTCGCCTCCAGGATCTGGGACGCGCACAGCAGGCCGGCGCGGAAGCCGGGGAGCGCGCGGTCGGCGACGGCCAGCCGCGTCGCCGCCGTCACCCGGGCCAGCACCGGGACCCCGGCGTCCGAGAGCCGCGTCAGCGTCGCCGCCGTCGTACCGCCCCGGACGTCGAGGACGACGGGTCTGCGCGCGACGCCGCTGCCCCGCTGGACGACCTCCAACACGGCTTCCGCCGTGCACTGTTCGAGGCTCTCGGCGGACGCCTTCTCGGGGACCTCCGCGCGGTCGCGGCGGCGGGGGTCGCTGACCCAGGGGTCGGTGAGCAGGAGGCGCCAGTGGACGGGCGCGCTCAGCCGCTCGGAGGCGTACCAGACGCCGATCGCCTGCTGTCCGCTGAACAGCTGGCCCAGCTGGGGCGCGAACAGGCGGTCCACGCCGACGGAGTGCTCGCCGGCCTTGGGGATGTGCA
>NZ_LIRL01000519.1 GCF_001419795.1 Streptomyces niveiscabiei | reverse complement strand
CCGCTGCACGTCCCCCGGCCGTCCGCCCGTCACCCGGGCAACGGCCTTTGCGTACAACCGATATGAGAGGAGAACGGCTCCATGAGCATCCGTGAGAAGTGGACGCACCGGTCCCCGAGGGATGCGGTGCTCGGCGTCCTGGGGATCATCACCCTGGGCGTCGCCGTCCTGTCCGTGTACGTCAGCTACCAGATCCTCCACCCCCGTTTCGGGGGATGGGCCGCGCCGGTCGTGGGAGCCCTGGACGCCCTGTGGATCGTCGTCCAGGCGACGGAGATCCTGGCGGGCAGCAACCGCCGCCGTGCCCGGCGCGTGATGGCGGCCGGGCTGATCCTCACGGCCGTCAACGCCGCGATCCCGACGGCCGACCTGATCCTCACCGGCGGCCTCGACCTGGCCGTGATCCTCACGCCGGTCGCCATCGTCGCCACCAAGGTCGCGTGGTGGGTCGTCCTCCCGTCGCTGGGCCGGCGCATGTCGCCGCAGATGCGGCAGCGCATCGACCTCCAGCGCCAGGAGGTCGCCGACCGCCTGGAGGAGATGGAGGCCGAGGCCGCACAGCGGATCGAGCTCCTGACCGTCGCCCGGGGGCTGGAGCGGCAGGTCGCCAGGGCGGAGACGGCCTACCGCAGGGAGTACCTCAAGACCCAGCAGCGCACCGCCGAGCAGCTCCACAAGCAGGCCACGAAGACGGCGTCCACCGTCGAGAAGAAGCCGCTGCCCGGCACGGTCCCGGCGATCGCCCTGCCGGAACTCGGCACATGGAAGGCGATTGCCCCAGCCCTTCCCGTCGCGGGCCGTCACGCCGACGACACGCAGGTCAGCGCCCTGCCCGAGGCTACCGGCACGGACGGCGGCACAGCAGACGGCACGGACCCGACGCACCAGGCCGTGCCGGACGAGGCGCTGGCGGACCTCGCCGCCGTCGCGGGCGTGCCGGTTCCCGAGCCCGGCACGGCGCTGACCGATGAGCAGCTCGACGTCGTCCTGCGGTGCCTGCGCTACAGCGACGACCCGCCATTGTCGTACCGCGCGGCCCGTGATCGCTTCCGCCGCGCCGGTTTCGTCGGCGGCGAACAGCGGGTGCGCCAGGCATGGGCGGCGTTGATGAAGCTGGAAGGGCTCGACGACGCGTCCGAGGACGGCTCGGACACCGAGAGCGAGACCGAGGACGCAGACGCCTAGAAGCCGTCCGGCACCACCAGTGAGAGCCAGCCCGCCCCTCGTGGGCTGGCTCTTGCTGCGACTGCCGGAACTTGCAGTCGAGGGCGGTGCAGACCCGATGAGTGACCCGATGAGCACGCGATGTGTTTGCAGATTCGGGGAGCAGATCCGGCGAGCACCGCCTAAATCGGGAGATTCTCGAAAATGCGTTCGGTTATGCTCGCGTGCCCAGAGTGACTACGCATATCCAGAGTGACCAGAGGTGAAGGAGGGGCGTGGGAACCAACAGGCGAACCACGACACGACGACAGAGCAGGCGGGGCGAGGCCGAGGAGGAGATGTACGGCCAGGCGGCCGGCGCCATCGGCGTCCTGGTCATCGTGTTCGGCATCCTCGCCGTGATCAAAGACAAACTCGGGCTCGGCTGGCCCGCCACCGTGCTGCTCACGGCCGGGACACTCGTCGCGCTGGGCTACCTGGCCTGGCGCGTGCGGACGGTTCTGATCAGGCTGTGGGCGCGCGATGTGCAGCCCGCCAAGAAGCCGGAGGAGAAGGCTGCTGTGGTGGCACAGGAGGCCGCCGAGGCCGTTCCCGCGCACCCGGAACTGACCGCAGCCCTGCGCACGGCCGGCGCCATCGGCCGTGACGAGATCGTGCGGGCGGACGAGGCCACCGTCGAAACCTTGCCCGTCGGCGGCAAGGTCTACGACTTCCTGGTACCCAAGGGACGTACGTACAAAGACGTCGAGGGCAAACTCGGTCCCGTCGCCGGAATGTTCGGCGTCACCCGCCTGCACACCAAACTCGACCGCTCCCGAGAAAACGAGCGGCGAGTCCGGTTGCTGGTCCTTGACCAGCCGCCTTTCAGTAAGCCGTTCCCTCCGCCGACCCGGCAGGAAATCGAGACCTTCGGCGGAGTTCCGTTCGGTCACGATGTCACCGGCCAGCTTGCGGGAGTGGAGACGTTCGACAAGGCGTCTCTCCTGGTCGGCGGAATGACGCAGATGGGGAAGACGACTCTCGTCAACGGGCTGATCACGTGCCTCCTCATCGCGTACGGAGAATTCGACCTCTATCTGCTCGACGGAAAGCACTGCGGGCTGACGAGGTTCGAGCCGATCGCCGTCCGCTACGAGGCGTCCGAGAATCCGGCCGTCATGGAAAGCCTCCTCAACGAGCTGAACGAGCGCGTTGAGTCCCGGTACAAGAAGATCCAGGAAGCCATTCGGAATCGGCAGGAAGCACCGAAATTCCGGCCGGTGTTCTTCATCGTCGACGAAGCTGCCGACTTCTTCACCGACAACGGGACGAGTGAAAGCAAAGAACAGGCACGTCGGATCGCTGAAAAGGCGCGGTCTCTGGTATCGAAAGCGCTGGAGTCCGGTATCGGTGTCCTGATGCTCACACAGCGTCCGGCACAGAATGCGATCCCGGTTATGGTCCGCGACCAGTTCCTCTACCGTATGTGCCTCTACGTGGCATCGGAAGGGACTGCCAAGGTCGCCCTCGGTGACACGTATTTCGATACTGTCGCCCCGATCAACCCGGCTCTCCTCGACTCCAGTATCAAGGGTCAGGGAGTGTTGTTCGCGCACGGAGTCTCCACTCTCATCCGGGGATTCAACTTCCCGGACCAGTTCGTCTGGGACTTGGTGGACGAAGTGAAGAAGCGACAGAAGGAAAAGGCGGATTCAGTCCCTGCGTCTCCACTCGAACAGGCGATCAAACTGATGCAGGACAAGGGCGTCGACTTCATGCCGTCGTCCGACCTGGCACCGGCCCTGGGAATTCTGGAAGACGACCGGGTCGAGATGGGGAAAAAGCTGAAGGAAGCCCTCGGAGTGCCTGTTCACCGAGGTACGAAGGGCGTGCGGGGCTACCGCCTCCTCGACCTCACCGCCGCTCTTATGTCCGATTCGTGACCGTCACCCGGCACCGCACCCGCACCGCACCCGCACCGTCACCCGGTACTGCCGGGTGACGGTCGGCCAAACGCGGGTGACGGTCCGGGTGCGGTCACAGGTGACGGTCCTGAGCAGGGAAAACATCCACAACAGCAGGAAAGGGGGTGAGGGCGTGCGTGCCACCGCAGTGGCCACGATCGGCGTGGGAGCGACGGCCGCCGTCGTCCTGGCGGCGCTCGTCCAGGCGGCCGGCGACGATCCGGTGGGAGCGGCGCTCAGTCTGTCCGTACCCGCCGAGTACAGGTCCCTGATCGAAGAGGCGGGAAAAACCTGCCCCGAGGTCACACCGAATGTCCTCGCGGCACTCCTCACACAGGAGTCCGGATTCAATCCGAAAGCGCGCTCACCGGTCGGGGCACAGGGCATCGCACAATTCATGCCCGCGACATGGGAGGCGCACGGAGTCGACGGGAACGGCGACGGGAAAAAGGATGTGTGGGACCCGGAGGACGCGATCCCCGCGTCCGCCGAGTACCTGTGCACCATCGCCAAGGAAGTCGACGACGTACCCGGCGACAAGCGAAGCAACATGCTCGCCGCCTACAACGCCGGAAGCGGAGCTGTCCGCAAATACGGCGGCGTCCCTCCCTACAAGGAGACACAGAACTACGTCCGGTCGATAAGCTTTCTCGCCGACCAGTCGTCCGGCAGCGGAAAATCCACGACCGCCAGCCAGGCCGCCACCGCGATCAACGCCGCCCAAGGAATGCTGGGCAGGCCCTACTCATGGGGCGGAGGAAACGCGAGCGGACCGAGTACGGGAATCTGCTGCTCACCCTCCGGTAAATCCGGGGCGAGCATCGTCGGATTCGACTGCTCCGGGCTCACGCTTTACGCCTACGCCAAGGCCGGTATTTCACTTCCGCGTACGGCTGCTCAGCAGTACGCGGCATCGGAACCGGTCGATCCCGGAGACGTCCGTCCCGGCGACCTTGTTTTCTACGGCGCGACCGCCGCGAGCATTCACCACGTCGGTATTTACGTCGGCGGCGGATGGATGATCGACGCGCCCCGCCCGGGGGCCGAGGTCAAGTTTTCGCCCATGAACACGATGCGGGACCTTTTCGGTGTCGCACGACCTGTAACAAGCAACAGCAAGGAGGCATAACCCATGTCCAAGTTCCTCGCCAAGCCGATCGACATGTCCGGCGGATTCAGCGATTTCTTCGCCACCATCGGACTCACCGCCGGAGGGCTGGTCACCAAGGCGATCGCCGCCGTGATCGCGGTCATCGCCATCCGGATGGTCTTCCAGCTCATCAAGCACCCGGAGAACGCGCTCCGCAAGGGCACCACCGCCGTCGGAACCCTTTTCGTCGCCGTGGTCCTGGCGCTTTACGGGGACACCCTTTTCTCGACCGTCACCTCGGCTAGCTGACCATGGCGAAAAATCCGTGTGACGGAATCCTGGACAGAGCCAGGGATTACTGCGAACGCGGTCTGACCGGAAAGGTCCCTGACACTTCCGGCGGCGGGGGGCTCACCGACGGTGCCTCCGAGCACGTCAAGGATCTCGCGAAGAGTTTGATGCGGACGCTCCAGGGGCTCCTTGCGCCGGGCAACATGTGGGCCCCGAAGGATTCCACGGGGCTCTACGAACCGTTTCTCTGGCTGGGCCAGCATCTCGCCGTCGCGATTTTCCTCTGCGTGGTCGCGGTGTGCGGGCTGACGGCCTGGCAGGGAGTGCCCCGCCTGCGGCAGATGGGGCTGTCCGCAGGATGGACGATGGCGGCCGTGGCGCTGATGGCCTCGATTCCCGGCGTCGTGGTGCTCCTGAACCGGGCGGTGAGCGCCGGGTTCACGGCCGCGTTCGCGAGCAACGAGGGAACCCTCTTCGGATCGATCACCGCCGAGCTGGACGGGCCGGACGCGGGCAACCCGCTGGGCACCATGCTGCTCATCGCGATGCTCGTCGTGGCCCTCGCGTTCGCGGCGCTGGTGTTCATGACGCGCCAGCTCGGCGTCCTCACGTTCGTCTGCATGGCCCCGCTGGTCATCGCCTCCCTCGCCAGGGGCGGCGATACCTCGGCGGTCAAGGCGTGGGCGACGAAGCTCCTGGGCCTGATGTTCGCCCCGTTCGCGCTCCTGGTGATCTCCCCGTTCGTCGGGTTCGCCAAGGGCTCGATCGCGCTGCATCTCGTCCTGCTCGTGGCCGCCGACCTGCTGATGCTGCGGATGATCGTGCACGGGGTGCCGTACTTCGGTCCCAGGATCGCCGGATTCGTGGGCACGGTGGTCGAACGCAAGACGGACAATCAGAAGATCCATAGGATCGTCCGTCTCGGTGCGCCCGCCTTCTACGAGCGTGAGAACTCGCCCCGGGACCTGGGCACGGTCGACACCCCGGGACGCGCCGTGCACAAGGACAAGGCCCGTCTGCTCGGCGCGTACGGCCTGAGGCCGGCCGAGCGGTCGTCGCGGCTGACCACCGATTCGGTCATCGCGCAGACGAGCCGGGACGCAGACCGGACCGCCCGGCTCACCCAGGCGCGACGGGCGGCGCGGGCCTCTCAGCCTCCGCCTCAGCCGACCGGCCAGAGCGGTGCCCGGCCCCGGACTCCGGCTCCGTCCCCCCGGTCGGGTTCCGGACGTCCGTCCCGACCGTAACCACCGCTGTGGCGCGGCCCCGGCGTTCCCTCCCCCGCTCCGGTGGGGCGGACGAACGCCGGGGCCGCGCCACAACAGCTCTCACAGAGGAGATCGTCCGTGTCGTATTCCCTGACGCCCGGCTACCGTGTGCCCGCCGTGCAGCGCGGCCTCAGTCGCGTCGAGACTCTGCTGACCAAGGCGAACATCGGCGTCGGGAGCGCCCTGCTGGTGTCTGCCATGGCCACCCCGCCTCCGCCCTGGACGTTCGGTGCGGTCGGAACCGCGGCCTTCTTGCTGAACGTGTCGCCGGGTCACCGCTCGATCGCCCGCTGGACAGCGGTCGGATACCGACGTATGCGTGAGCGGACCGTCCCGGCCTCCATGACCGACCGGCCGGGAGCGACGGAGACCTGGACGCTCTACCCACAGCACGGCACCATGCAGGACGCGCCGAAGCGAGCCGCGTTCCATCATGCGTTCGCCCGCTCCCTGGTGTTCGCCAGCGAGCAGGCCCGCAGCGCCGGCATCCAGGTCCACGTCACCCACCACGCCGAGACCGGCACCTGCACCACCCACACCCAGACGATCTCCGTCCACGTGCCCAAAGGGCTGGTCGGACAGCCGGACCGGGTCCTCGGCACCCTGGAGGGCGAGTTCGCCCGCCTCGGCGACCTGATGCTGGCGGACCTGGCACCGGTTCCCGAGGTAGTCGACAGGGCCTCCGGATGGGTGGCTCTGGAGGACGGACGGTTCGCGTCCACGGCACGGATCACAGGCTGGCCGGACGCCACGGACGGCGACCTCATGGCCAAATTCCTGCTCAAGCCCGACGGCCCGGACCGGTCGGTCGGCGTGATGTACCGGCCCCTCCCGATCAGCCAAGCCCACCGCTCCGCGCGGTGGCAGAAGGCGGCGTCAGGCGCGTTCACCACCGACCCGATCAAGCACGACGCACAGGACATGGCGAGCAGCAGCACCCACGGCGCCCTCGTCCAGGGCGCGACCCTCGTCGATATCGACGCCTACCTGACGGTGTGGGGCGACAGCCCCGAGACCGTCGCTGCGGCCCGCTGGGACACCACGCTCACCGCCGACCGGCACCGCATCAGCCTCGACTGGCTCACCGGCCAGCAGCACCGCGCCTACGTGATGACCACCCCGCACGGCGCAGCCACCGCGAAAGGAGCGATCCTGTGATCCGCCTCCCCTCCAACCACGCCTCGATCACCGCACCACTCGTCGCGTCCGACACCGAGTTTCCCGGCATTCCGATCGGCCGCTCCACTCTCGACGGCCGCCCGTTCCATCTCTCGCCGGTCATGGCCGACGCGTCGATCCTCCCCTCGACCAACAGCTTGGCACTCGGCGGCCTTGGCTCCGGCAAGTCCACCACCGCCAAGACTCGCATCCGCCGGGAGATCCGGGACCATCAGCACCAGGCCGTGGTTATCGACTCCTACGGCGAGGACGGCACCTCCGGAGAGTGGACACCGCTCACCCACGACCTGGGCGGAAAGGTCATCCAGGCGGGGAACTTCACCCTCAACCCGTGCAGCGAACTGTTCCCGCCGGCCGTCCGCGAGGAGCTGATCCGCTCCCTCATCCTCGCCGTCGAGCCCGACGCCCTCACCACCCAGGCCGGACACGCACTCCAGCACGCTCTGGCCCACCCCAAGGCGACCGCCCTTGAGCCGCTGGTCGACGCGCTGGTCAGTCCCCAGGACGGCCGGTGGCCCGTCGCTCGCCTCGCCGAGTGGGGCGAGGGCGTCGCGATCGCACTCAGCCGCTACACCGAGGGATCGCTGAGCGGCATCTTCGACGGAGCGGGCTCGACGCTCCCCGAGACCGACCTGCCGATCATTTCCTTCGACTTCACCCTCCTCGACCGCAACTCGCCCGCGATCCCCTCCCTGATGGCGGCGGTCTCCTGCTGGGCGGAACACGTGTGGCTTCGACAGTCGACTGCCGTGCACCGCCACCTGGTCCTGGAGGAGGCGTGGCAGATCCTGCTGTCCCCCGCGACTGCCGCCTTGATCCAGAGGCAGTTGAAGAACTCCCGTAAGGCCGCGTTGAGCCTGGACGTGGTGATGCACACCCTCTCCGACCTCGGCGACGGCCGCGCCCAGGACCTGGCCCGCCTCTGCGAGATCGCCCACATCGGCCGCCTCAACCCCGAAGAGGCTGACCTCGTCGGCTCGCTGCTCGGCCTGCCCGAGTGGGCGGTTGACATGATCCCGATGCTCGACCCGGGACAGGCAGTGTGGAAGGTCGGCCCCGACTACGTGGACGTCATCGAGACCGTCCTCGACGAGGACGAGCGGCGTCTGACCGACACCTCGGTGCGTCGGCGCAAGGCCCAGGAGCAGATCGCGGACCACGCTGCGGAACAGGCCCTTCTGGTGGAGAACCTGGAGGAGGAGTTCGACACGGTCGACGGCACGGGAGTCGAGCTGGAGAAGACCGGGGAGCCGGAGAAGACCGAGCCCGAATTTAGCGAAGCCGCCACGGCGAGCAGCGAGGACGGCGACTGGGACTGGGAGATGCCTCCCAACATGATCGACACCCGGCACCAGGACGTTCTCCAGGCCGCGCGCGAGGGCCGGTGCACCGAGGCCGCCGACCTGGCGGTGATCGGCGAACGTGAGGACATCCGCGCGTACGGCATCAACTCGGACGAGGCGGCCGGCTGGCTGGTGACCCGCGCCCAGGTGGCCGAGCTGTGCGGGGACCGCAACCAAGCGGCTCAACTCCGCGCTACCGTCGCCCGCATGGGCAAGGACGCGCAGTGGTACGAGCAGCCGCACAACCCGGACCGGCAAACGGACGACAGCACGGTGCACGGTGTGCCTCGGCAGCTCCCGCCCCCACCCGAACACGGCTCTCGGGCCCCGATCTTCGGCTCTGGCCGCGCCGAACCACCCC
>NZ_LIRL01000518.1 GCF_001419795.1 Streptomyces niveiscabiei | reverse complement strand
CCCCACTGGCTCCCGCCCATCTACGCCGCTGTCTACGACACGGCGGAGGTGGGTGGCGAGATCACGGCGGCGCAGGGCCGGCTGATCGCGCGCTGCATGAGGGAGGCCGGTTTCACGTACCCAGATCTTGACCCTGCCGAGATCGGCGCCCCCGACCGCCCCAGGCCGTTCGGGCTGGAGTCTCTCGAACAGCCCGTGGCGGCGGGCGAGAGCCCGATCGCCGAGCAGCCGGGGCGCGTGGACCAGCGCTATGTGCGGGCGCTCTACGACGACGAGGACGGCTGTCAGACGCAGGCCGATGTGCGGCTGCTCGGGGAGAGGCAGAGCCTCAGGAGCTGGTCGGAGACCCGCGTCGGCCTCTACAAGGCGGAGGTGGAGGCGAAGAACCTGCTGTGGCGCCACCCCGACTTCGCGGAACTGAACGCGCGGTGGGCCGCTTGCATGAAGCGGTCGGGATTCACGTTCCGTGATCCGTCGCAGGTGCTGGACGGCCTTCCCCCGAAAGCGACGTTCAGGGCCGAGCCGTCCGCGCGGGCCGATGTGGCCTGCAAGGACCGCACCGGCTATCTCCGGTCGGCGTACACCGGTCTCGCCAGGGCCCAGCGGCACGCGCTCGCCGGGAGTCCGGACCTCCTCCCCACCTGGAAGGCGCTGCTGCGGCGGCAGTGCGACACCGCGCGGCAGATCCTGGCGCGGCCCGCTGCCGAGGCTTCGTCGCCCTGTCCGGCTGCCTGAAGGCGGGTGAGCCCGGTCCGCGTCGCGTGGCCGGGCTCATGGCCTGGAGCCGCTCCCACTGCGGCGGCGTCACCAGGTGACGGGCAGTTCGGTGACGCCGCCGGTGAGCGTGGTGCGTACCTCCAGTTCGTCGAGGGCTTTGGCGAGCCGCAGGCCGGGCAGGCGGTGGGCCAGGGCAGCGAACACGACGCGCAGTTCGACGCGGGCCAGGCTGGCGCCGATGCAGAAGTGCGCGCCGTGGCCGAAACCGAGATGGTTGCGTTCCTCGCGGTCGGGGTCGAAGGTCTCGGCGTCGGTGTAGACGGTGGTGTCGCGGTTGGCCGCGTTGACGGAGAGGATCACGGCGTCGCCGCGGCGGATGGTGACGCCGGCGACGTCGAGGTCGGTGTGGGCGTACCGCAGCAGCCCGAGGTCACCGGGCGCGCCCATGCGCATGATCTCCTCGACGGTGGCGTTGACCCTGCCGTCCGGGTCGGCGCACAGCGCCTGCCAGCGGTCGCGGTGGGTCAGCAGGAGGAGGGTGCCGAGGCCGATGCGGTTGACGGTGGTCTCGTGCCCGGCGAACAGCAGTCCGACGCAGAGGCGGATCATCTCGTCGTAGTCGTAGTCCGGGTCGGTGCTCTGGGCGCGGACGATGTCGGAGAGCACGTCCTCGCCCGGCTGACGGCGTTTGACCTCGGCGAGGCCGGTCATGTAGTGGCTGAACTCGTCGCGGGCGCGGTGGGCCTCGTCGCCGATGGCGTGGTTGGACATGCGTTCCGACAGCGAGGCGAAGTACGCGTGGTCGTCCTCTCGGACGCCGAGCAGCCGGCAAATGACCGCGACCGGCAGGGGGAAGGCGAGGCCGGCGTGCAGGTCCACCACGCTGTCGGGGGCGTCCGCGTGGTCGGTGATCAGCTGGTCGATGCAGCGGTCGACGAGGTCCTGGACGTGGCCGGAGAGCATCTGCATCCGCTTGGCCGAGAACGCCGGGGTCAGCAGCCGGCGCATCCGGCTGTGGTCGGCCTCCTCGGTGTCGTAGTTGCCCGAGGGTCCGTCGAGTACGGCGGCGGAGGTGATGCGTGAGGCTCGTTCCGGTTCGGGGTGGGAGCGGCCGAGCCGCTTGTCGCCGAGGAGGTCGCGGACCTCGTCGTAGCGGGTGACCAGCCAGGCGGGGTCCCCGGCCGGGGTGGTGACGGGCGCGACCGGGGCCTCCCGGCGCAGCACCGCGTAGAAGGGGGCGAGGTCGAGAACGTTCGGACGGGTGAGGGGCAGGTGCAGGCGCTCGGCGGCGACGCTCATGGCTCTCCTCCGGTGGTCCTTCCGGTGGCCCGACCGTAGCACTTTACTGGCAGCGACTGCCAATAATGTTCGCGCCAATCGGCCCGCGCGCGAGGAGCCGCCTACGATCACCCGATGGAGGACTTCAGAGCGGGCACCGGCCACGCACCCCGTCGCGGCCGGCCGCCCGTGAGCAGCGAACAGCGCGAGCGCCAGCGCCTCGACATCTCCCGCCATGCCGTGCGGCTCTTCGCCGAACAGGGCGTGGCCGCCACGTCCGGCGAGGAGATCGCCCGGGCCGCCGGGGTCTCCGAACGCACCCTCTGGCGCCACTTCCGCACCAAGGAGAGCTGCGTGGAGCCGCTCCTCACCCAAGTGGTCGATGCCTTCCGGGCGGCCCTGCGCACCTGGCCGCCCGGCATCGAACTGACGGAACACCTTCGCGAGGCCTACCGTCCGGTCCTCGACTCGTCCTCCGAGGCGGACATCTCGGCCGTCCACGCCGTGGTCCGCCTGACCCGGTACGAGCCCGCGCTCCGCGCTGTCTACCTCGTCCTCGGCGAGCGCGCCGAGGACTCCTTCGCCGAGGCGCTCGCGGCGCGGGTGGGTCTGCCGGCCGACGGGTTCGAGATCCGCTCGCAGGCTGCCGCCATGAACGCCGTGTTCAAGGTGGCCACCGACCTCCTCGCCCGCGAGACAGCCGACACCGGCCTCACCACCGACCTGCTGCACCACCACCGCGAACAACTGGCGGGAGCGCTCAGCCTCGTCACCCGGGGGCTCTCGGCGAGACAGGGCGACTGACAAGCGCGCCGGCGGCGCCGAGCGCCACGGTGAGGGTGTCGCTCCAGGTGCCCGGTTCGGCCGTAGCGGGAGCGGAGGGCGGGGTGTGCACCCGGCCGCGCGGTGGCGCCTCGTCGTGCCACACCGGGAGTCACGCGGGGTGCCGGAAGAACGTGCTCCCTCCGGCTCTCCCCCGCTCCCCACTCCACGGCATCCGATCGGCCGCGGCTCACGCCGAACTCCGCTCCCCCGCACCACGCGGCCTCGGGTGTGGTCGGGCCGTGTTTCACAGGCTCCGGCCGGAGTGCGGGCCGGAGTTGGTGTGGCGGGGTTCTGCCCGGGTCGCCCAGGCGGCGGGCGTGAGACCCGCGTGGTGACGGAAGAAGCGGCCGAAGTCGGCGGGGTCGGGGAAGCCGAGGTGAGCGGTGACGGCGCCGGCGGTCCAGGTGGCGGGGCCGAGGAGGCGGCGGGCTTCGAGGACGCGGCGTTCGTCGATGACCTGGCGGGCGCCGGCGTGGCCGGCGTTCTGGGCGGCGCGGGTGAGGGTGCGGACCGAGCAGCCGAGGAGGCGGGCGTAGTCGTCCACGTGGTGCAGTTCGCGGAAGCGGATTTCCAGGGCGTCGAGGAACCGCCGGTGGACGGCGCGGAAGTCCAGCGACTGGCCGCTCGGCACACCGAGGGGCTGCTCGGCACGGTGCTGGAGCATCCCTTCGGGGGGTGGGCGGTGAGCCTCGCCGGGGCGCGGGTGCAGCGGGCGGCGCGCCGGACGGCCGACTCGCTGCCTGGCACCGTGAGCAGCCGTCCGTTCTCCCCCGGCCTGAGGGCCGCAAGGTTGCCGGGAAGGTCTTTCTGAACGTCACCGACGATCCCGGCGAGCGGATCATTACCGTCAAGGCGGAGCCGGAACATGGGCGGCGGCTGCGTGCGGTGTACGCCACGATCGGCGCCGGGCGCTATCTCGACAAGACCCACTGGATCTCCGTGGGCGCCGGGCCCGGCATCACCGCCGCCCTGGTCGAGGAGTTGGTCACCGACTCCTCGACCTTGTACGGGACTCGGCAGCCCGTGTTCTCGGATTACCCCTGGCAGACTTTCACAGTTTGCCCGTCCGGAAATCCGCGCTGCTCTTGAGGACCGCCGAGTCGGCGGTCCAGTTCTCTCGCTGGACCCTCTCCCAGAGGCTTCCCTTGCCGAGTTCCTTTCCCAGGTGGTCTTCTCGGCGGAACCATTCCTCGGCGGTTCGGATCCGGTGGGGGTGGATTTCGTCGAGCAGGGGGTAGTCCCTGGTGATGATTCCGTGTTTCCACATGTTCCAGAAGCCGGTGAAGTTGTCGCGGAAGGTCATGGTGCTCTTGTCGTGGGGGTCGGCGTTGTATCCGGCGGGGTGGTCGGCGATTCCCGTCAGGTCCGGGCTGTTCCAGTAGGTTTCCAGGTCGGTGTCGATGTACTGTGCGGGATGCCCGGTGACTTTCTCGAAGGCCGCGGCCATATCGGCGTAGGTCATGTGCTCGATGGCGACTTCGAGGTCCATTCCATTGGCCCGCTCGGGATGGTCGAAGAGCCAGCGGACGTAGTAGCCGCAGTCGTCGAGGGCGACGTGCGGGACGGCTCCCTCGCCGAGCGGGACTCGCCAGGTGACGATGCCGTTCTCGATGCTGGGCGTCATGGGCGTGAGCGGCGAGATCACCATCTCGATGTAGGGGCCCGACGTGAAGACCGCGGCTCCCATCCGGTCGCTGTTCTTCTCGTTCTGGAACAGAACCCATTCGGCCATGCGCCCCTTGCCGTCGTAGTGGCCGGTGCGGAACCTGGAGTCGTAGCCCGACTTCTTGAGGGCGTAGTCGAGGTTTCCGTAGACGAAGAACGTGATTCCCTCTTCGATCGCTATCTCGTAACTGCGGATCGCCCAGTAGGTCTCGGTCTTCTCGCCGGTGTTGAATCCGTCGATATTGACGAATGCGCCGTCGCAGCTGCGGAACCCTTCCCGCAGGATGTCTTCGTCGGCGAACGATCCTTCGAGGAGGGAGACATTGCCGAGCCCGAGGAGTTCCTGG
This sequence comes from Streptomyces niveiscabiei, assembly GCF_001419795.1. Classification (GTDB taxonomy): domain Bacteria; phylum Actinomycetota; class Actinomycetes; order Streptomycetales; family Streptomycetaceae; genus Streptomyces; species Streptomyces niveiscabiei. The sequence continues at coordinate 5,654 of NZ_LIRL01000518.1, read as the reverse complement.
GCCCGGGCGGAGCTGGCGTCCCGGGTGAGGACCAGGACGGAGTACTTCTTGTCGGCGACGAGGGCGCGGACGATGGGTATTCCCTGGGCTCCTGTGCCGCCTATGACGAAGATGGTGGAGGTGGAATGGGAAGGCATGGCCTTTGGCTCCTGGGTGGGGAATTCGGGATCGTGAGAAGAGTGCGGCCGACCGCGCGCTACGTACGGGAATGCGCGGTCAGACCGTCGCGTACAGCAGCCCCTTGTCGGCCTCCCGAGCGGAGGAGTTCGTCCAGGTAGTCCGCGCGGAGCGCGGCCTTGTCGCCGACGCAGCCTTGGAAGATCCTGCACAGGACGGGCCTGGGCTCCCCCTTCAGAGCGGTCATGGCTGCGTCCGGAACGCGAGAAACCGATCGGTTTCCACCAAGGTAAACCGATCGGTTTCTGATCGCAAGTACGCCCGCAGGCTAGTAACTGTCGTAGCTGGGCTCGCCGTTCGGCCGGTAGACGCCGACGACGGTGCCGCTCTTCGTCGTCGAGACGCTGACCGGCTCCAGCGCGGTGGGGATCGCCCCGTCGGCGAACAGCCGCTTGCCGGTGCCGATGATCACCGGGTGGATGGTCAGCCGGTACTCGTCGACGAGGCCGTGCCGCATGAGGGTCTGGGCGAGGTCGCCGCTGCCGACGACGTTGATGTCACCGCCGTCCGACGCCTTGAGCTCGCGCACGGCGTCGGCGGCATCGCCTTCCAGCAGGGTGGAGTTCCGCCACTCCAGGGACGTGAGGGTCCTGGATGCCACGTACTTGCGCATGCCGTTCATCCGCTCGGTGAACGGGTTGCCGGGATCGGCACTCGGCCAGTACGACGCGAAGATCTCATACGTCTTGCGCCCGAGCAGCATCGCGTCGGAGGGCTCGTACCAGCCCGCGATGGCCGCACCGACCTCGTCGTCGCTCACCGGCTTCTGCCAGCCGCCGTACGCGAACCCGCTCTCGGGGTCCTCGTCGGGACCGCCGGGCGCCTGCATGACGCCGTCCAGCGACAGGAACGTACAGACAATGATCTTGCGCATGGTGCGCTCCCTTCGTCGATCAGGTAGACCGCACCACCACCGGAAACTCATCGACGATCACCCGGAATCCGCCCTCCCGAAGGGGCTGTCGCCGATGCGCAACCTCGGTGTGCCGCGCTCCTGTCCGGCCGCGGCCGACAGTTCGTGCCAGTCGTACGCGGCCGACACGAGGGTCATGTGGTGGTGCCAGCCGGGGAAGGAACGGCCCTCGAAGTCGAACAGGCCGAAGTCGGTCTGGAGGGACTGGAGGGCGGAGTTCGTGCCGAGTTGGGTGCCGGCCAGGTCGATGAGTTCGTCGACGTCGGCGTGCATGAGGTTGGTGAGCCAGATCTGGGCCGGGCGGGCGTGCCGGGGGTGCCAGGTGGCGAGCAGCCGCAGGGTGTGGCGGGTGCGGGGCAGGTGGACCGGGCCGGAGAGGCTCCAGCGGGCGGTGGAGTGCTGGGCGCGGTGGCGCCGGGAGTGGGCGAGGATCTGCGCGCCTCGGTGGAGCAGTGGGTCGTCGACGCAGAGCTGTTCCGCCGTGACGGTCCTGTTCGCCTGCCACCGCGGGTCGAAGGGTGACCCGACGCGCAGGACGAGGCTGCCGGCGGCGCCGAGGACGAACCGGGCGCCCCGGCCGCTGAGGCCGTTGACGAGGGGTGTCGGGTCGAGCAGGTCCCGGGCGTCTGCCACCACCGGGACCGCCCTGCCGTCCGAGCGCGCGGACTGCGCGTCGACCAGTTCCAGGCCGAGCGCCCACAGCGACCGGGCGTCGCCCGAGTCCGGGATGCGGGCCCGGCGGCGGAGCAGCGGATCGCCGCACCAGGCCGCGGGCAGGTGGAGCCGCCAGTCGACCGGCAGGTCGCCGAGGCGCGTGGAGAGCAACAGTCCGACGCCGATCTGGCAGTTGACGACGCGGCCGGCCGTGGCGTCGAAGCGGCGGTGGACGCCGACCGAGTGCCGGCCCCGCTTGGGCACGACGATCGGTACGAGGTTCCAGGCGCGCACGGCGGCCCGTCGCCCGGTCCAGTCGGCCAGGGCGCTGCGCGACGGCTCCCAGGGCCAGGGGCTCGAACTGACGAACTGGTGCAGCGACTGCGACGCGGTGGGGGCGCCGGAGACTGCGGCGGCCATCCGTCGTACGGACTTGCGTCCCGGGGTGCTGAGCAGGCCCCTGAGGTAGGTCTCCGCCCACTGGCGCTGGTCCTGGCGGGGCAGGTGCCCGAACACCTCTCTGCTGAAGTCGGTGATCGAAATCCTTTGATATTGATCGTGCGCGGGAAAAATCTGCTTCGTGGCCATGCGTGGTCCCCCGTGGTCCCGCTTGCCCTGCGCAAGAAGAATAAAAAGCCTCTCTCTGCTTTCGGCAAGGAAACCCTTCCGAGCTCGTCGTTGGCAAGTCATGAGGAACGTCGACTTGTCGGGACAGACGCCGCCGCCGCGGATCAAGTTGTCCGGCGCGCGGCCGGACCGTACATCTTCCGCCAACGACGAAGGCCCGCGCTTCTTTTTCAAGTCGGCGTTGTGCCGGGCGTTCCTTCAGACACATGGTGCTGTCGCACGCCGGGAACGGACACAGCCGCAGGGATCTGCCGGAGGAATTCTTCATGACGCGACACCATCGAACCGTTCACACCCACTCCGGCGCCCTGCGGGTCGGTGTGCTCGGCCCGCTATCCCTCGTGGTCGACGGCCAGAACCGCACTCCCAGCGCGCCCAAGCCCCGTCAGCTGCTCGCGCTGCTGATCCTCGACACCAACCACATCGTGCGGGCCGGGCAGTGCATCACCGAGCTGTGGGGGTCCCAGCCGCCGAAGACGGCGCTGTCCACGCTCCAGACGTACGTGCTGTACATCCGCCAGCTGCTGCGCGGCGTTCCGGTGGACCGCAGTCACACTCTGGTCACCCACAACCAGGGCTATCAGCTGGTGGTGGAGCCGCAGGCCAGCGACCGGCTCCTGTTCGAGCAGCTCAGCCGGCGCGGCCGGGAGGCGTCCGCCGCGGGGGACGTCGCGCGCTCGGCGCGGCTGTTCCGCGAGGCGCTCGCGGTGTGGCGGGGGCCCGTGCTGGCCGACGTGCCGTCGGGGGCGCACAGTGCGGCGCACGCGGTCGAGCTGGAGGAGTACCGCATGGGGGTGCTGGCCTGGCGGATCGAGGCGGATCTGCGGCTCGGCCGGCATCACGAGCTGCTGCCCGAGCTGGCGGTGCTGGCCGCCCGGCACCCGACGCACGAGAACATCCAGGCCCAGTACATGGTGGCGCTGCACCGGTCCGGGAGGCGCACCGAGGCGCTGCACGTGTTCCAGCGGCTGCGCTGCCGGCTGGGCGACTCCTTCGGCATCGAGCCGGTGCCGCGCCTGCGCCGCCTGTACGACGCCATCGACGCCGGTGACCCCGCGCTGCTGTCGCCCACGGGGTATCCGGCGCCGTGAGGGGCCGCCGGTGGCCTTCGGTGCCGGGTTCGGCAACCCTTTTGCGGGTGACGGTGTTCAGGTAGGTGATGGACAAAGTGGCCGAGCAGTTGACCGATCTGCTGGCGGAGGACCTGGACAGCGGCTTCACGGAGCTGGTGCGGGTCCACGCCAGGTCTGTGCACGCGTTCCTGCTGCGTGTCTCCGGGTCTGCCGCCGAGGCCGACGACCTGGGGCAGGACACGTTCCTGCGTGCCTACACGGCGTTGCGGACGTACCCTCCCGAGCGTCGCCGGGCGCTGAGTCCACGGGCGTGGCTGATGACCATCGCGGCGAACGTCTGGCGCAATCATGTGCGCAGCAGCACTCGCCGTCCGGTGTCGGTCATGCGGGTGGACGACGCGCAGGACACGTGGTCCGGCACCGAGCCGGGCCCGGCGGAACGGGCCCTGACCACGGACGACCGTGGCCGGCTGGTCGCCGCGCTGTCGGAGCTGCCGGAGCACTACCGGATTCCGGTGGTGCTGCGGCACGTGGTGGGCATGAGCTACGCGGAAGTGGCTCAGGTACAGGGTTGTCCCGTGGGGACGGCGAAGGCGCAGGTCTCGCGTGCGATGGGCGACCTGCGGCGGCTGCTGGCGCCGGAGGACGAGAGGGAGGTGACTACATGAACGGGGCACGCCGCGAGGGGCCGGGCACGTCGCCGGTCGACCCGGAGGCTGCCGGTGCGCTGGGCGAACCGCCGGTTCCGCCGGACTTCGCGCTGCGCATCCTGGAGCGCGTGGGCATCGCGCGTGAGCGGTACGACACGTACGTGCGGCTGGACTCGGCGGCGGGCGAGCTGTTCGTGGCCTTCACGCCGGTGTCCGTCACCGGGTCGGCGCTGGCGAGCGGGGGGCTGACGGCCGAGCTGTTCGAGGAACGGCACCGCGCGCGCACCGGCCGTTCCGCGATCCCGGCGACCAAACGGTTCCCCGGCCTGGTCACCGCTGTGCGCACGGGGCGGGCCAGGAAACTGCCGCTGGACCTGGGCCCCGTCGAGGCGGCGGACGCCCAGGTGCTGGACGCGGTCCGGGCCGTCCCGGCCGGGCAGTTGCGTCCGCTGTCCTGGGTCGCGCGGGAGGCCGCGCTGCCCGACTCCGCGAGCCCCGAAACGGTCCTGGGCGCCCTGGCCCGCAATCCGCTCGTCGTGCTGATCCCGTGCCATCGGGTGACGTACGAGAACGGCACTCCGTGCGACGCCGCGTACTCGCCGGACGCCGGGGACGCGCTCCGGGTGGCGGAGGGCCTCGACCTGGCCGAGGTGCGCCGGTGGTCGAGCAGCGGCGCGGCGTTCCTCGGCAGCGACACCACCCGCATCTACTGCCATCCGACCTGCGCCCACGCCCGGCGCATCACCGCGCCCCACCAGGTGCCGTTCACGACCGCGAGGGAGGCCAGCCGTGCGGGCTACCGCGCCTGCAAGAGCTGCCGCCCCCTGTCGGCGTGAGCCGCCCCGCGACCGCCGAGTGCCCGCCCGAACCACCAGCTCAGGAGCTATCCGTGCAGACATCCCACCCCGCCGTCTCCGGCGGTGTCGCGCTGACCGGCCGTACGACACCGCTCGGGGAACTCCGGCTCGCCGCGACCGACGACGCGCTGGTGTACTGCGGGTTCCAGGACCCGGCGGCCGTACGCGAACGAATCCTGCGGGCCGGGCTGCGAGAGACGCCCGCGGGGGCGTGGACGCGGGCGCAGACGGAGCTGTTCGAGGAGGCCGGCCGCCAGATCGACGCCTATCTGACCGGCGCGCGGCAGGAGTTCGACCTGCCCGTGGACCTGGTGCTCGCGACGCCGTTCTGCGCCGAGACGGTCCGGGCACTCCCCAGCGTCGTGCCCTACGGCTCGACAGCCACGTACGGGGAACTGGCCCAGGCCCTCTCCCGGCCGAGGGCCGCGCGAGCGGTCGGCACGGCCCTCGGGTCGAACCCGCTGTGCGTGCTGCTCCCCTGCCACCGCATCGTCGCCTCGTCGGGCCGGTCCGAGGGGTACGCCGGTGGCGCGGCGGCCAAGCGGTATCTGCTGCACCTCGAACAATCCCGCGAGGAACTGCCCGCTCCGTAAAGCACGGGGCCGAAAATTGGCGCAAATGATTCGATGCGCCGGATCATATTCCACGGGATGTAAACCCCAGACAAGAATGATCCCCTAGCCTTAGAGCTTGTCTCACGTGG
>NZ_LIRL01000517.1 GCF_001419795.1 Streptomyces niveiscabiei | reverse complement strand
GCTCCAGAGGGAGAGGGATGCCTTGTCGCCCAGGGCGAAGGCGATGTAGCCGGGGGTTTCGAAGGTGGGGGTGAGGTCGAGGAGGTCGGCGTAGAAGCGGGCTGCGGTGGGGGCGTGGGAGACGTAGACGATGAAGGTGATCGAGGGGGACATCCGGGGCTCCTTGGTCGGTGGGTGTGGTGGGGAGCTTGCCGGGGTTACTTGACAGGGAGCGTCAGGTTTTTTCGGGAGCCGAAGTCCGTTGTGAAGGTGTGGGGTTGGAAACAAGTGTCCGAAAGCTGACCCCGAAAGGCCCGTTCCGGATCTACCTTGGTCCCTATGCTCGGGACTTCTCACTTCCGGTCCGATGTGTCGCATTCCGCCCGGATATGGAACTACTGGCTCGGCGGGATGGGGCACTATCCGGTCGACGCGGAGGTCGGTGACCACATCGTCGCGCTGGTCCCGGCCCTGCCCCGCTCGGCGGTGGCGGACCGCAGGTTCCTCGCGCGGGCCGTCCGGCACCTCGCCGGGGACGTGGGAATCCGGCAGTTTCTGGACATCGGTACGGGCCTGCCGATCACCGACAACACGCACGAGATCGCGCAGCGGGTGAACCCGGCCTGCCGGGTCGTGTGCGTCGACAACGACCCCCTCGTCTTCGCGCACGCGCACGCGCTGCTGACGAGCACGCCGGAGGGCGCGGCGGTGTTCGTGGAGGGCGACATCCACGACCCGGAGGCGATCCTGCGCAAGGCGTCGGCGACGCTGGACCTGACCCGCCCGGTCGCCGTGACCCTCCTCGGCGTCCTGAACTTCGTCCTCGACACGGACGAGGCCGCCTCGATCGTCCGCCGCCTCCTGGACGCGGTCCCGGCCGGGAGCCACGTCGTCATCTCGCACCCGACGACGGAGGTCGACGGCGAGGCGATGGGCGAGGCGGTGGCGTACTGGAACGCGCAGGGGGCGTCCCCGATGACGTTGCGCAGCCGCGCGGAGGTGATCCGCCTGTTCGAGGGGGCGGAGCTGCTGGAGCCGGGCGTGGTGACGTGCACGCGGTGGCGCCCGGAGGGTGCGGGCGCGGACATCGGGGCGGTGACGCACTTCGCGGGGGTGGCCAGGAAGCGGTGAGGGGCGGACCCCCGGTACCGTGACCGGACGTCCGCCCCCTGTTCGGCGGTGGTGCTACGGGGTGACCGTCAGCGCCGTCGTACCGATCGTCTTCCGGCCGTCCCCGTAGGAGACGAGCCCGAGGTAGACGTTGCCGGCCTTGAGGCCCTTCCAGGACACCGTGGACTTGGCCACCGCGCCCTGCTTGACCTTCTGCGACGCCGGGGTGGCCGTCGCCTTCGGCGCGGGCTTGCCGGTCTTGCCGATCAGCCAGGTGTGGAGCTTGTAGGTCTGGCTCCCGGAACCGGCCGGCGCGATCGCCTGGTTGACGTAGACGTCGTAGGTGCCCGGCGCGAGGTCGACGTGCTCGTTGTTGCCGGCGCCCGGGGAGGAGACGACGTTGCCGTCCTTGTCGACGACCCACAGGTCGACGTCGCTGCCCGCCTTGAAGTCGGACGGCACGATCGCGAGCCGCGCGAGCGCGGTGCCCGCCGGGACGGTGAACGTGCTCGCGGCGGTGTTCGGACCCGGCTGGGCCGGGTTGACGTCACCGGCCCCCTTGAGGGTGCCCGTCTTCGTCGTACCGGCGTAGAGCCCGTTCACGGCGGTGGTGAAGGTCCCGGCGAACCCGGCCTTGGGCGCGAGCCGGACGGAGCCGGAGGCGCCCTTCCCGGTGACCGAGGAGGCCACGCTGACCTGCGCGGCGCGCAGCGCGACGGCGGAGCGCACCTTGTGGTGCCCGTCGGCCCAGCTGACCGCACCGAACGCCCACTTGCCGTACGCGGCGGTGGTGCGGGTGAAGGTCACCTTGTACGAGGCGGAGCGGCCCGGCTTCACGGTCAGCTTGGCCGGAGACACGGTGGCCTTGTAGCCGGCCGGGGTCTCGACGCTCGCGGTGTAGGTGCCCGCCGAGCCGGAGACGTTGGTGACGGTCCGGGTGACGGTCTGGGCGCCCGCGAGGTCACCGACGGAGATCGACGGCGTGTTCAGGTCGCTGGGGTCGATCTTCGGCGCGACGGCGCAGATGTCGCGCCCGTCGGTCAGGACCGGCGCCTGGCCGATCGAGCAGAGGTAGGCGACCCAGTCCACGGCCGTCGAGTTGTAGACGAGCCCGGGGTCGGCCGCGCTGGTCGGGACGACGTGACCGGAGCCGTAGTCGAGCGGGGTGGCGACGGTGCCGCCGGCCCGCTGGATCGGCTTGCCCGCGGAGTCCTTGGTGGTCGCGGTCGTCATCAGCGCCGACTTGACCTCCATCGGCGTCCAGGTGGGGTGCAGCTGGCGCAGGACCAGGGCGAGCCCGGAGACGTGCGGCGCCGACATCGACGTACCCGACATGATGCCCTGCTGCCCGGTGAAGCCCGGGGTGCCGGGGGCGACGCCCGCGACGATGTCCACGCCCGGCGCGGTGATGTCGGGCTTGAGGAGGTCGCCGCCGCTGTTGAGGTCGGGGCCGGAGGAGGAGAACCCGGCGACGACGGGGGCTTCCTGGCGTACGGCGCGGGCCGGGGCCAGGACGGCGGTGGCGCCGGAGCCGTCCGCGTACGCCTTCACGGCCTCGCCGTCCGCCTTGTTCAGGTGGACGCCGGGGACGGTGTGCGCGTCGGCGATCTCCTCGTCGGTCGCGAGGGTGTTGTACAGCACCATGCCGAGACCGCCGGCCGCCTTCACCTGGGCGCTCTTGTCGGTGCGGGCGTTGTTGCCGCGCGCGCAGACCACGATCGCGCCCTTGACCTTGGCCGGGTCGAGGGTGTCGGGCATGCACAGCGCCGCGTTCGCCGCGTCGGCGCCGCTCTTGACGGCCTTGGCGGCGTCGACGAGCGGGGCGGACGGCACGCCGGAGCCGGCGATGCTGACGCCGTGGTAGGCCTTGCCGTTGCCGAGGGTCACCGTGCCCTGGTAGCCGATGGAGTGGCTGGAGGCGGCGACGGTCGTCACCCACGGGACGCCGTTGGAGGCGGTGCCGGGGCCGGAGTTGCCGGCCGAGGCGGAGACGAAGACGCCGGCGCGGGCCGCGTTGAGCATCGCCAGGTACTCGGGCCGGTTCGCGTGGTCGGTGTTGGGGCCGCCCAGCGAGTAGTTGATGACGTCGACGCCGTCGGCGACGGCCTTCTCCATCGCGGCGACGATGTCGACGGTCCCGCAGCCGTCCGTGTAGCAGACGCGGTAGGCGGCGATCCGGGCCGCCGGGGCGAGGCCGGATATCTTCGTCCCGGATATCCCGCTGTCGGGGACGCTCGCGGCGACGTTCGCCTTGCCCGCGGCGGTGCTCGCGGTGTGCGTGCCGTGGGACTCGCCGTCGAGGGGCGAGGGCCAGTCGTCCGGCTTCGGGTCCGTGATGCTCTTGTTGAAGTACTGGGCGCCGATCACCTTGTTGTTGCAGGTGACGCGGTGCGCCGGGTCCTGGCCCGGGTCGCAGGTGCCCTTCCACTTGGCGTTGACGGCCGCCTGTCCCGGTGCGGTCCCGGGGAAGGCCGCGAAGGACGGGTTGGCGGTGTCGATGCCGGTGTCGAGGTCGCCGAGGATCATGCCGGCGCCCGCGTTGAGCTGGCCGCCGGGGACCTTCGAGTAGAGGCCGCCGGGCTTCTTCAGGCCGAGGAAGTCGGCGGTGTCGGCGGCGGGCAGGGTGCCGGTCGCCTGCGGCGTGGTGGTGGCCAGCGGGTGGCTCATCACGTTCCGGGTCAGCGTCAGGACGCCCGGTGTGCGGGCCAGTTCGCTCGCCTGGGCCGCCGTCAGCTTCGCGGCGAAGCCGTTGAGGAGGAGCTGGTAGCTGTAGAGCGGCTTGACGCCGTCGACCGCGTCGAGGACCTTGTCACGCTGCTGCTTGAGGTGGCGTACGAGGTCGCGGACGGCGTCGGTCGCGGTGTTCAGCCGGGCGCCGGGCTTCGCCGCGGTCGCCGGGTCGGTGGCGACGGGCTGGTCGGCGAGCTGCACGAAGTAGATGCCGGCCGAGTACGTCTTCTGCTTGGCGCCGGGCGCGGGCTGAGCCTGCGTCGGCTGGGTCTGGTTCGGTGTCGCGGCGAGCACGGGTGTGCCGGACGCCAGGACGAGGCCGCCGACGAGGGCGGGAGTGAGCAGGGCCGCTCTGCGGCGCCGGCCGGGGTGGTGCTGGGACAAGGTGGGCCTTCCCCCGCGCATGCCGGATCGCGGGGCGAGGGCATGCGCATGACGGTCGCGAGTGAAGTGGTCGAGTCCCCCGAGAGACCGTCATCTTGTTACGGGTGGGGGGGGTGGGGAAGAGGGGTCCGCTTGAAGTCTCAAGAGATTCACAGCAGTTTCACGGATTTCGCCGGTTGTTCCCCTCCGGCTGCGGGCAAGGGGGCCGGCGGGCGGAGGGCCGACGGGCAGGGGGCCGGAAAAGCACGGCCCGGCCCGTCACTTGAACAGCGGCTCCAGCGCCCGTTCCAGGTCCGCCGCCTCGCGGAAGTGCACCGTCGCCATGCCGAGCGCCCGCGCCGCCTCGACGTTCTCCAGTGTGTCGTCCACGAACAGGCAGCGCTCCGGCGGGACTCCGGCCAGCTCGACGGCGAGGCGGTAGATCCGCGGGTCGGGCTTCGCGAGGCCGACGCGGGCGCTGCTGACGACGTGGTCGGCGAGGTCGGTCAGCTTCATCTCCGCGAGGTCCGCCTCCAGCTCCAGCGTCGCGTTGGTGACCAGGACCAGGGGGACGTGGACACGGGCGCGGCGCAGGAGGGTGACGACGGCGTCGTCCGCGTGGAAGGGGGACTCCAGCAGGGCCCGGCCGAGATCCCAGGCCGTGGACTCGTCGACCAGACCCGACAGGCCCTCGGCGATGGCGGCGACCCACTCCTGGCCGGTGATCCTGCCGAGCAGCAGGGGAAGGTCGTTCTCCGGGGCGAACGCGACCTTGAACGTCGTCCCCTCCGCCAGGCCCGCCGCGCGCTCCAGCGCGTGGACACCGGAACTGTCGAAGTGCCGGACGACGTTGTCGACGTCGCACAGGACCGCGTCGAAGGGCCTGCCGGGGATGGGCTCACTCACTGGTGACGGTGACCTTCTCGTCGTTGTTCAGCTCCTTGACCAGCTGCTTGACCTTCGCCTTGTCCCAGACGAGGTTGCCGCCGCTGGACCCGGAGATCGGCATGTTCATCGACGTGCCGTCGCCGCCGTTGACGCCCTTCATCGCGAAGAACATCGAGCCCAGGTCCCACAGGCCCATGTCCTTGTCGACGATCAGCGAGTCGAGGCCCGCGCCCAGCGTCGGGTACAGCGCGAAGGGGTTCAGGACCGTCGTCGGCGTCGCGACCTCGTGCGCCAGCGCGGCCAGGAACTTCTGCTGGTTCTTCGTCCGCTGGAGGTCGGACGCGGCGAACGCGTGCCGGGTACGGACGAACGCGAGCGCCTGCTCGCCGTTCAGCGTCTGCTTGCCGGCCTGGAAGTCGGCGCCGGAGTACTTGTCCTTGAACGCCTTGTCGATGGTGATGTCCACACCGCCGACCGCGTCGACGATGTTCGCGAACCCCGCGAAGCCGATCTCGACGTAGTGGTCGATGCGCAGGCCCGTGTTGAACTCGACGGTACGGACGAGGAGTTCGGGGCCGTCCGTGGCGTACGCGGCGTTCAGCTTGATGTGCCGGCCGGTGCCCTGGAAGGTCTTGCCGGACTCCGAGCCGACGAACGACGGCAGCTCCACGTCCGAGTCGCGCGGCAGCGAGATCAGCGTGTCGCCGTTGCCGCCGACGTGCAGGATCATCATCGAGTCCGTGCGCTTGCCCTCGGCCGAGCCGGTGTGCAGCTTCTTCTTCTCCTCGGCGGACATGCCCTCGCGGCTGTCCGAGCCGACGATCAGGTAGTTCGTGCCGTCGCCGCCGCTCGGCCGGTCGATCACCTTCGACAGGTCGACCTCGCGGCGGAGCTTGCCGTCCGCCCAGAAGTACGTCCCGACGGTCGTGACGATCAGTACGCCGGCGAGCGTGATCGCGCCCCACTTGATCCGCTTGCGCCAGTTCGGCGCGGGGCGGGCAGAGCCGGTGTGCCCTCCGACGCCCTGGCCGCCGCCACCGCCGTACACCTGGCCGGTGTTGTACCCGTCGTACCCGTCACTCTGCGGCCCGCCGCCCTGATCCAGGTACTGAGGCTGCCCCTGCCCCTGATACGACTGCTGCCCCTGATACGACTGCTGCCCCTGGTACGAGGGCTGCTGCTGCCCGGGCACCCCGTACCCCGGCGGCGCCGTCGGCCCGCCCCTCCGCACCTGCCGCATCACCCGAGCGCCCTCGGGCTGTGCGCTCGCGCTGCCGTAACCGTGGCCGCCGCCGGCGCTGCCACGTCCGCCCCGGTTGTCACCGGACCATCCCTCGGGCCAATCGTTCATGGCCACAGTGTGCCGGTCCGGCCTGTACCCCATACAACCCCCGTCGGAAAATCAGATCCCCCCTGTTGCCAAGCCGACACAAAGTCTCGATACGCATACAGGGGGAGAGCGGGACGGACGTGACATCCGGGATGGATGGTGCACCCCGGGGCGATCAACAGGACGGAGCCGGTCACCACGGGGAGCGACTTCGTATCCCACGCGGCGGATGCGGAGTCGCGCGGTTTCCAGTAACGGAAACCGGAACCTCTTGCGGGACGCCTCGGTGGATCGGGACGATCGGTGGAGACGGCTGTCGGCCGACGGAAGGAGTGCTTCAGTGGTGAAGCTGACACGGTTGGTGGGTGAGTGCGACGAGGGTGAGTGTCCGACCTTGTACGCACGAAGCTCTCGTCGAGATTCCCGTCGAGCTGATTCGGAAGGCTGTCCGTGACAATCTCATCTAGCCCTAGCCTCGGGGACCTCTTCGCCTCTTTCGAGCGGGAAGCGTTCCGGTTGGAGACGCTGGACGATTACAGCCAGTCCGGTGGGGTCGAGGCTTATCGTGCTTTTCTGGCGGGAGAGGAGCAGCCGGAGTCGTATCGGGTGACCGACTGGTTGACGACCGTGGGGAATGCCACCCGTGCAGGTAAGCGTGTTTACCGCGTGCATGTCCTGTCCCGTCCCTTGACGGATTATCTCCGGTTCGAGCTGTCCTGGGGTTATCGGCGGAACATGAGCGCCGGTGAGGAGTTCTTCATTCTCGACACCACCGGGAGCGGGAGTCCGATTCCGGACGCGCCCGACTTCTGGCTGTTCGACGATCAGGTGCTCGGTGTGATGGCGTACGACGGGGCCGGAAAGTACCTCGGCAGCGAGATCGTGGAGGAAGAGGCGCGGCTGGCGGAGTTCCGGGAGTACCGGGACACGGCACTCGCCCACGCCGTGCCGTTCACCGAATGGTGGGCGCGGCACGGGGAGTGAACAGAGCCGAGTTGGGGTCCGCGCTGCGGGCGCTGCGGCAGGCGTCCGGCAAGGAGGCCAAGGCCGTCGCCCGCGGTGCGGCCATGTCCGGTTCCAAGCTGTCCAAGATCGAGAACGGCGTCGTCATGCCGAGCGTCGTCGATGTGGAGCAGATTCTCACCGCCGTAGGGGTCTCGCCGGAGGTCAAGGCCGAGTACATGGCCGTGGCCCGAGCCGCCGCGACCGAGGCGACGGCATGGCGGTTGTACCGGCGGCTCGGACATCACCGTAAACAGCGGCAGATCCAGGCGATCGAGGCCCGGACCAAGGTGCTTCGGCTCTTTCAGCCCGCCCTTGTTCCCGGCCTTCTGCAAACACCGGAATATGTGAGGGCTGTTCTCTCGCGCAAGGAGCCGGGGCGGCAACTCCGTTTCATCGTCACGGAATCGATCCTGAGGTGGAGGATCGTGCCGCCACTGGTAATGGCTGGACAACTCGACAAGCTCATCTCCGTCTCACGCCTGCCGAGCGTCGACTTCCGGGTGGTTCCGCTCTCGGCACGGCAGACCGACTTTCCGAGTCACTCCTTCTCCATCAAGGACGATCGCATGGTGACGGTGGAGACCGTCCATGCGGAGCTGTCCGTCACCGATCCCCGTGACGTGGCGCTTTATATCGAGAAGTTCGATGGATTCGAGCGGGTTGCCGTTTCCGGGGATGCCATGAGGGGGCTGGTGGAGGGCATCCGCGATGAATTCTTGCGCGAACAGGAAACGGCGTAGATATCCTCTGGCGTCCTGTCGACGATGACGTCCATGGAAAACGACGCGAAAACTCACACCGCGCAGTGTTCCCCCTTGTCCGACCCCTCCTCCGTACCCGGCTTCGTGTGGCTGGACCTCACCCGGAAATGTCAGCTCGCGTGCCGGCACTGCCACAACCGCTCCGGGCCCGAGGGGACGCACGGGACCATGACCGGCGAGGACTGGACGCGGGTTCTTGGGGAGATCGCCGCCGTCGGTATTGGCCGGGTGCAGTTCACCGGCGGTGAGGTCACCCTGTATCCGGGCGCGCCGGCCCTGGTCGAGTACGCGTTGGCGCTCGGTCTGAGGGTGGAGGTCTACAGCAACCTCGTCCATGTGACCGAGGACTGGTGGGGGCTGCTCCGGCGGGACGGTGTCGGCCTGGCCACGTCGTACTACGGCCCGGCCGAGCGGCACGACGCGGTCACGCGGCGGCCGAGCCACGCGCGTACCCGGTCGAACATCGTGCGGGCGGTGGAGTACGGCATCCCGCTGCGCGCGTCCGTGATCGTCCCGGGCCCCGCCGACACGGGGGACGACGCGCGGCGGGAGCTGACGGCGCTCGGTGTGAAGGGCGTACGGGTGGACCGTGTCCGGCCCTTCGGGCGTGCGGCGGGCGGGCGGGAGCCGTGCGCCGACGGGCTCTGCGGGCGGTGCGGGGACGGGCGGGCGTCCGTCGCTCCGGACGGCACGGTGTCGCCCTGCGTGTTCTCGACGTGGATGGGCGTGGGGAACGTCCGGGACACGCCGCTCGGTGCTGTCCTCGGCGGCCCCGAGATGGCGCGGGCCAACGCGGTCATCCGGCAGCGGCGGAGCCCCGGTGTCCCGTACGGTCATGACCCCTGCGGTCCGGACGACGACAGCGGTGGTGGCGACGAGAGCGAGTGTTCGCCGGGATATCCCGGCAGTTCGTGCTCCCCGAGGAACTGAAGGCAGCCCGAGGAACTGGAGGCAGATGGACACCGATCTCCCCGAATCGGCGATCCGGCACCACACGGGCCCGGTCACCGAGATCCGGCGCACCGCGCACGGCACCAACTCCGACCTGACCGCCGTCGTCGAGTGCGAGAAGGGCCCCTTCTTCGTCAAGGCCGTCCGCGACCGGCCCGGCGGCCGACGGGATTCCCTCCTCCGGGAACGGCGGATCGCTCCCGCCCTGGTCCACCTCTCGCCGCGCCTGCTGTGGGACGTGGAGGCAGACGGCTGGCTGGTCCTGGGGTACGAGGCCGTCGACGCCCGCCACGCCGACCTCGCTCCCGGCTCACCGGACCTCCCCCTCGTCGTCGACACGGTCGCGCGGATCGGCCGCGTACCCCTCCCCCCGTACGCCCGGACCTGGACCGAGACCCGGTGGGACCGCTTCACCCCGGACCCCGGCCGCCTCCGGGGCGACACCCTCCTCCACACGGACCTCAACCCGCACAACCTCCTCGTGGCGGGCCCCCGCGTGTGGGCCGTCGACTGGGCGTGGCCGACGCGGGGCGCGGCGTTCATCGACCCCGCGCTCCTGGTCGTCCAGCTGATCGCGGCCGGTCACACTGCGGCGGACGCGGAGCAGTGGGCGTCCCGGACCCCCGCCTGGCGCACAGCCGACCGGCACGCGGTCGACGTCTTCGCCGCCGCCAGCCTCCGTATGCACGAAGCCTTCGCCGCCCGGAAGCCGGGCACGGAGTGGCTGAAGGCGATGGTCGAGGCGTGCCGGGCGTG
Organism: Streptomyces niveiscabiei; assembly: GCF_001419795.1. Classification (GTDB taxonomy): domain Bacteria; phylum Actinomycetota; class Actinomycetes; order Streptomycetales; family Streptomycetaceae; genus Streptomyces; species Streptomyces niveiscabiei. The sequence continues at coordinate 3,449 of NZ_LIRL01000517.1, read as the reverse complement.
GGCCGTCCACAGGGGGGCCACCGGGTAGGGCCCGGCGGCTCGGGAGGTGGCGGCTAGGCGATCCGGCACAGGCAGAACGGGTGCCCCGCAGGGTCCAGGAACACCCGGAAGTCGTCGCCGTCGGCTCGTCGTACGGCCTTCGCCCCCAGCTCCAGCGCCCTGCGCTCCGCCTCGTCGACCTCCTCCCACGTCTCGCCCGCGTCGATGTCGATGTGGAACTGCTGCTGGTCGTGGGGCTGCGAGGGCCAGACGGGGGGTACGTGGTCCGGGGCGAGCTGGAAGGAGAGGCGGGGGCCCTCGGGGAGGGAGAGGACGATCCAGTCGTCCGACTCCGCCTCCGGTTTGCCGCCCAGCAGTGCCGCGTAGAAATCCGCGAGGGCCATCGGGTCGGGGCAGTCCACGACGGTGGAGCGGAAACGTCCGACAGCGGACATGGGGAGACCTCCTAGGCTCGGCGTTCCGACAGACAGAACGGGTGCCCCGCCGGGTCCAGGAGTACACGCCAGGGGTGCCCGTCGGGCGCGTGGGGCGGGCGGGTCGCGCCGAGGGCGAGGAGGCGTTCCTCGGCCGCGTCCAGGTCGTCGACGTCGAAGTCCAGGTGGGACTGCTGGGGGACGCCGGACTGGTCGGGCCAGGTGGGGGCGCGGTGGCCGTCGACGCGCTGGAAGCCGACGAAGAGGCCGTCGGGGGTGGTGAGCCCCGCGAAGTCGGCGTCCGACTTCGGGTGGGGTTCCCAGCCGGTCGCCGCGCGGTAGAAGGCGGCGAGTCCGACGGGGTCGGCGCAGTCGAGCGTCACGGCGGTGAGTCTCATGGGGTCCCCTCGTACGCGGTCCCCGGCATCATCGACGCCGGGGACTGCGGAGGGGAACCGGATTACGGGTTACGGGAGGTTGCGGGCCATGACGATCCGCTGGACCTGGTTCGTGCCCTCATAAATCTGCGTGATCTTCGCATCCCGCATCATCCGCTCCACCGGGTAGTCCCGCGTGTAGCCGTACCCGCCGAGGAGCTGGACCGCGTCCGTCGTGACCTCCATCGCGATGTCCGAGGCGAAGCACTTGGCGGCGGCGCCGAGGTAGGTGAGGTCGGCGTCGAGGCGTTCGGAGGCGGCGGCGGCCTGGTATGTGAGGGCGCGGGCGGCGGAGATCTTCATGGACATGTCCGCGAGCATGAACTGGATGCCCTGGAAGTCGGCGATGGCCTTGCCGAACTGCTTGCGTTCCTTGACGTAGCCCTTGGCGTAGTCGAAGGCGCCCTGGGCGACGCCGAGGGCCTGGGCGGCGATGGTGATGCGGGTGTGGTCGAGGGTCTTCATCGCCGTGGCGAAACCGGTGCCCTCGGCGCCGATCATGCGGTCGGCGGGGATGCGGACGTTGTCGAAGTAGACCTCGCGGGTCGGGGAGCCCTTGATGCCGAGCTTCTTCTCGGGGGCGCCGAAGGAGACGCCTTCGTCGGACTTCTCGACGACGAAAGCGGAGATGCCCTTGGAGCGCTGCGTGGGGTCGGTGACCGCCATGACCGTGTAGTAGTCGGAGATGCCCGCGTTGGTGATCCAGCGCTTGACGCCGTTGAGGATCCAGTGGTCGCCGTCGCGGACCGCGCGGGTCTTCATGCCGGCCGCGTCGGAGCCGGCCTCGGGCTCGGAGAGGCAGTACGAGAACATCCCGTCGCCCTTGGCCAGGGGGCCGAGGTACTTCTTCTTCAGGTCCTCGGAGCCGGAGAGGACGACCGGGAGCGAGCCGAGCTTGTTGACCGCCGGGATCAGGGAGGAGGACACGCAGACGCGGGCGACCTCCTCGATGACGATGACCGTGGCCAGGGCGTCGGCGCCGGCACCGCCGTACTCCTCCGGGACGTGCACGGCGTGCAGGTCGTTCGCGACGAGGGCGTCCAGCGCCTCCTGGGGGAAGCGGGCCTCTTCGTCGACCGCGGCGGCGTACGGCGCGATCTTGGCCTCGGAGAGCGCGCGGACCGCGTCGCGGAGCATGTCGTGCTCCTCGGACGGGCGGTACAGGTCGAAATCAGCCGATCCGGCCAAGGTCATTCACTCCAGACGACGCTAATTACCGTTAAGTAACTCAAAGTTTAGGGGGCTGCCCCCGGGACGGATACGTGAGCTACGCGACAGGGGGGAATCTGCCCGGTGAGGGGCCTTCGCACGCCCCGACTATGCTCAGGCAGCGCATGTCCGGACGTAACCCTGTGGAGCCCTCATGAGCCTCAAGATCACGGTGATCGGCACCGGCTACCTCGGCGCGACGCACGCGGCGGCCATGGCCGAGCTGGGGTTCGAGGTCCTCGGGCTCGACGTGGTGCCCGAGAAGGTCGAGATGCTCCAGCGGGGCGAGGTCCCGATGTACGAGCCAGGCCTCGAAGAGCTGCTGCGGGCGCACGTCGCCGGGATCGAGGGGTCCTCCGGGCGGCTGCGGTTCACGCTCGACTTCGCGGAGGCCGCGGCGTTCGGGGACGTCCACTTCGTCTGCGTCAACACGCCTCAGCGGCACGGTGAGTACGCCGCCGACATGTCGTACGTCGAGTCCGCCATCGCCTCCCTCGCGCCGCACCTCGACCGGCCGACGCTGGTCGTCGGGAAGTCGACGGTGCCCGTCGGGTCCGCGGAGCGGCTCGCCGCGTACCTCGCCGAGCACGCGCCCGCCGGGGCCGGCGCCGAGCTCGCCTGGAACCCCGAGTTCCTCCGGGAGGGGTTCGCCGTCCAGGACACGCTGCGGCCCGACCGGCTCGTCGTCGGGGTGCGCAGTGAGCGGGCCGAGACGCTGCTGCGCGAGGTGTACGCGGCGCCGGTCGCCGCCGGGACGCCGTTCGTCGTCACCGACTTTCCCACCGCCGAGCTGGTCAAGACCTCCGCGAACTCCTTCCTCGCCACCAAGATCTCCTTCATCAACGCCATGGCCGAGGTGTGCGAGGCCGCGGGCGGGGACGTCGCGAAGCTCGCCGAGGCCATCGGGTACGACGACCGGATCGGGCACAAGTTCCTGCGCGCCGGGATCGGGTTCGGCGGGGGGTGTCTGCCCAAGGACATCCGCGCCTTCATGGCCCGTGCCGGGGAGCTGGGGGCCGACCAGGCGCTGACCTTCCTCCGCGAGATCGACTCCATCAACATGCGGCGGCGGGGGCAGATGGTGGAGATGGCCCGCGAGGCCCTGGGCGGCGGGGCGTTCCTCGGCAAGCGGGTCGCCGTCCTCGGCGCCGCCTTCAAGCCCGACTCCGACGACGTCCGCGACTCCCCCGCCCTCAACGTCGCCGGGCAGATCCACCTCCAGGGCGGCCAAGTCACCGTCTACGACCCCAAGGCGATGGCCAACGCCCGCCGGCTCTTCCCCACTCTGGGGTACGCGGACTCCGCACTCGACGCCGTCCGGGGCGCCGACGTCGTCCTCCACCTCACGGAATGGCGCGAGTTCCGCGAACTGGACCCCGCCGCGCTGGGC